>NZ_JBEOYE010000036.1:0-88123 GCF_040296945.1 Streptomyces sp. NPDC001941
GCCACGCGTCCCCTCCGCGTGGCGGCGGGCCCGTTCGCGCGTCCGCCGAGCCTTCGCTGTCGTGACCGCGAACGCGCGCCCGCGGCGGGCCGTGCGGCCGCATCCGCGACGGCACAAGCGCTTGCACGTGCCAGTTTCATGTGACCAAGAACGGATCGCGAATTTCCGTTTCTGCTTTTGCTCCCGCCTGACGATCAGTAGCCTCGGCTCGAACACTGGTCACACACACGGCCGCACGTCCGTGGCGACTTGTTGGAGACTGTGATGGACCGTCCGGCCTGGGCCCCGCCCGGCATCGACATATCGGTGCCCAGCGTGTCCCGCATCTACGACTACTACCTGGGCGGTTCGCACAACTTCGAGGTGGACCGGGAGGCGGCCCGCAGGGCCATGGAGTTCCTGCCCGGGCTCCCCAAGATCAGCCAGGCGAACCGGGCGTTCATGCGGCGCGCGGTCCGCCACGCGGTCGACCGGGGGATCACCCAGTTCCTCGACATCGGCTCGGGGATCCCCACCTTCGGCAACGTCCACGAGATCGCCCGCGCGGCCACCGAGGAGGCCCGCGTGGTCTACGTCGACCACGACCCGGTCGCCGTCGCCCACAGCCGCGCCGTCCTCGACGGCGACGACCGGACCGGCGTCCTCGCCGCCGACCTGCGCAAGGGCGCCCAGCTCCTGGAGACCCCGGAGGTCCGCCAACTCCTCGATCTCCAGAGGCCGGTGGCGCTCCTGCTGGTCGCCGTGCTTCACTTCCTGGAGGACGAGGACGAACCCCAGCGCGCCGTGGCGGAGTTGCGCGACGCGCTGGCACCCGGCAGCCTCGTCGTCGTCACCCACGCCTCGTACGAGGGGATCCCGCTGCCCGAGGAGCAGGCGGGAGGGGCCGTCGGGGTGTACAGGAACATCCGCAATCCGCTGGTGATGCGCACGCGCGAGGAGATCGCGCGTTTCTTCGAGGGATACGACATGGTGGAGCCCGGCCTGGTGTCCATGCCGCTCTGGCGGCCCGACACCCCCGCCGAGCAGGAAGATCCATATGCCTTCTCGGGCTTCGCAGGGGTGGGGCGCAAGGCGTGATGGCGCCGTCGCAGGCACCGGGTCCCGCGGGGGACCCGGACGGCCTTGAGGACAGACTCCGCCGGTTCGCGACCATCTGGAGCCGGGCGGTCTTCCCGGTGACGGCGACGTCGATGACCCGGCCGGAGGTCGAGCGGCACCTGCTGCCGCTGGCCCGGGAGCTGGGCGCCGCCCTGCACGCCCGGCCGTTCGACACCGCACCCGCCCAGCGGGCCGGCGCCGCCCTGGTCGCCGCGCACTGCACCGACCCGGAGGCACTGGCCCGTACCCTCGGCGTCGTCGAGTCCTACCTGGTGCTCTACCTCGGCGAGGGGACCACCGGCGCCGCCGGTCACGGCGCGGAGGAGCTGCGCGCCCGGTGCGCCCGGCTCCAGCACGCGCTGGCCGCCGGCTTCGCCCAGGCGCTGCGCGAGCGCACCCTGACCGAGCAGGAGGCCATAGCGCGCTCGGCGCTGGCCGCCCGCAGCGACGCCGAACGCGCCCTGCACGCCACCGAACAGCGATTTCGCGCCGTCTTCGAGGGCGCCGCGATCGGCATCGGCATCGCCGACCTGGACGGCAACGTCCTGGAGGTGAACGACACCCTCACCCGTATGTTCGGCGGCCTGGAGCACCACGTGCGCGGCCGCCGGGTCAGCGAGTGGGTGCACCCCGAGGACGCCCCGCAGGTGTGGAAGCTGTACGGGGAGCTGGTGCGCGGCGAGCGCGAGAGCTACCGGGTGGAGAAGCCGTACTACCGCGGCGACGGCACCGTCCTGTGGACCAACCTCTCCGTCTCCCTGCTGCGCGACGCCGAGGGCACCCCGCAGTACCAGCTCGCGCTCCTGGAGGACACCACTGAGCGCCGGCTGCTCAACCTGCGGCTGCGCTACGAGGCCACCCACGACGCGCTCACCGGGCTGCCCAACCGCACCCTGTTCTTCGAGCGCCTGGAGAAGACCCTCGCGGCCACCGACGGCTCCCGGTTCGCCCTGTGCTACCTGGACCTGGACGGCTTCAAGGCGATCAACGACAGCCTGGGCCACGCGGCCGGCGACCGGCTCCTGGTGGAGCTCGCCGACCGGCTGCAGAGCTGCGCCACCGGACCCGGCGAGATGGTGGCCCGGCTGGGCGGCGACGAGTTCGTCGCCCTGACCACCGGCCGCGACACCCGGCGTGCCGCCGACGCGCTCGCCCACCGCATCCTGTCCGCCCTGGCCGTCCCGGTCCGGCTGGACGGCCGCGAGCTCACCGTGCGCGGCAGCGTCGGCGTCGTCGAGGGCCCGGCCGGCGAGCGCACCCCCGCCGAGGTGCTGCGCAGCGCCGACATCACCATGTACCGGGCCAAGTCCCGCGGCGGCAACCGCTTCGAGCGGGCCGACCCCGAGGCCGACGCCCGCGCCATCACCCGGCACGGCCTGACCAACGCGCTGCCGGCCGCCCTGGAGCGCGGCGAGTTCTTCATCGAGTACCAGCCGCTGGTCCACCTCGACGACGGCAGCGTGCACGGCGCGGAGGCCCTGGTGCGCTGGTGCCACCCGCAGCACGGCGTCCTCGGCCCCGACCGGTTCATCCCGCTCGCCGAGCACACCGGGCTGATCGTGCCGCTGGGCCGCTGGGTGCTGGCCGAGGCGGTCCGCCAGGCCCGCTACTGGCAGCACCGGCACGCCGACGGCGGCCCGCTGCGGATCAACGTCAACCTCTCGCCGACCCAGCTGCACCACCCGGGCCTGGTCGCCGACACGGTCGAGGTGCTGGAGCGCTCCGGCCTGGAGCCCGGCGCGCTGTGCCTGGAGGTCACCGAGTCGGCGCTGATCGGCGCCGACGAGGACCTGCTCAAGCCGCTGCGCCAGCTCGCCGAGATGGGCGTCGACATAGCGCTGGACGACTTCGGCACGGGCTACTCCAACCTGGCCAACTTGCGCCGGCTGCCGGTCAGCGTGCTGAAGCTGGACCGTTCCTTCACCCAGGGCATGCAGCGCCACCCCTGCGACCCGGTCGACGTGAAGATCGTCGAGGGGATCGTGTCACTGGCCCACAGCCTGGAGCTGGCCGTCACGGTCGAGGGCGTGGAGACCGCCGCGCAGGCCGAGCAGCTGCGCGCGCTGGGCTGCGACACGGCCCAGGGCTGGTACTACGCCCGCCCGGGCGCCCCGGACCGCATCCACTCGCTGGTGCTGGCGGACGCGGTGTGATCAGGGCGCCGGGGAGGACGGGGCGGAGGGGCTCGCCGAGTCGGTCGGCTTGGGCGGTGGTGGCGCGGGCTCGGTCAGGCTGCTGGCCCAGGAGGTCGCGAGCACGGTGACCGCCGCGGCGACGGCCGCGACGAGCACCGTGCTCACCGGCGCGGCCAGCGAGGACAGGCGCCGGAAGTTGCGCACGTGCCCCCACAGCAGGTCCCCCTGGCGCACCAGCCGGACCTCCCAGTAGAGCCCGAGCCCCAGGGCCAGGAAGGCGCACTGGGCGACCATCAGCACCACGTACACCGCCGCCTGCCCGGCGGGCAGCTCCAGCTGGGGTGCCAGCAGCAGCGTCTGCAGCGGCGCGGCCACGGCGAACAGCGCCCCGGCCTTCCCGATCGGACCGCGCCCGCGCAGCCACGGGTACAGGTAGCCGTACGTGAATCCCAGTGCCACCCACAGCCCGGTCGCCGCCCCGGCGGCGGTGAGCGCTTCCGGGACGCCGCTGTAGGAGCGCCCGCGCCAGGCGGGCCAGGCCGTCCACGGCAGGGTGAGCAGGAAGCTCGCCGCCGCGGCGACGACCCCGTTGGCCCAGGCGGAGGAGCCCGCCGAGTTGCCGAGCGCCGTCCGGCGCAGGCGGGCGGTGGCCCGCGCCTCGTCGGCGACGGTGCCGGCGGAGAGGTCACGCCACTGCTGCTGCCAGGTCTGCGAGGTCAGGGACGCGTCGGCGAGGGTGCCGCGCGAGCCGGTGAGGAAGCGGTGGCGGCCCTCGGCGAACAGCAGGGTGCGGGCGAGGGACTGCACCAGCCGGGCGTGCGCGGCCCCGGACAGCGCGTGCAGCCGCCGGGCGCGGGCCTCGCGCCCGAGGGGCAGCAGCCAGAGCGGCCCGAGCCAGCCGAGGAGCAGGGCGGCGCTGGTGGTCCACTCCTCGATCCGCGCCGGGGTCCCGAACAGCGGCGCGAGCACGGCGAGCCAGACGAGCGCACAGCAGGCGGGCCGGACGGTCGGGTGCCAGAGGCGGGGCGTGCGGGCGGTGGAGCGCAGGTGGAGGAGCAGCAGGACGGTGGCGGTCAGCAGGCTGATCTGGAGGGCGGGGGCGAGGACGGCGAAGCCGGTGTCGGTGGAGATGGCAGGGGCGTTGCCGGTGAGCTGCGTGAGTACGTCGGCGGCGTGCGGTGGGTCGTAGCCGGGGTTGGCTTCCGGAGCGTTCCAGGGGACCAGCGCGGCTACCGTCGCGAGGGCCAGGAGACCGGCGACGGCGACGTGCGGGCGCCGGGTCCGGGGCGCGTAGCGGTAGGCGCTCAGCACCAGGAGCAGGGCCCAGGGCGCGAGGACCACGAAGGACAGGGGCCACAGGGTCGCGAGGGTCGCGAACGCGTAGTCGGCCCTGCCGGAGAGCGAGCTCGGTGTCGCCGGGACGTGGCCCAGGCACGTCGAGGCCGCGACCCAGGTGCCCGTCGCCACGGCCGCCGTCGTCGCCCACCGGCGGCCCGCCGGCCCGGTCAGGCGCAGCGCACGGGCCAGGACCGTCGCGCAGACCAGCGCCGAGACCAGGGTCAGCGCGATGGTCGCCGACCACTTCGGCCCACCCGTGACCCGTGCCAGGGCCGGCAGCACCACGGCGGGAGCGCCGACCAGCAGCAGCCGCGGCAGCGCTGAGGGGTGTCCGGTCCGGAGCCTGTCGTGCAGCGAGAGCACGACCACGGGCAGTGCGAACAGGGCGAGGCCGATGAGGACCTGGCCCACGCCCCTGAGGAACACCTCGTCGGACCAGGGGTCGATGTCCCTGGCGGGGGTCCCGCTCCAGCCGTTGGTGAACTTCACCAACAGCCTGCCCCAGTCGGACGGGTGCGCCAGGGTCCACAGGACGGCCAGCAGCGGCAGCACGAGGGCCGTCAGGGCCACGGACACCGTCCAGCGCCTCCGTACGGCAGCGGGGAAGGCCGCCCGGCAGCAGAGCACGAGCAGCGCCGCGGCGGTGCCGAACAGGCAGAGCAGGCCGAGCAGTACGGCCGTGCCCCGCACCTCGTCGGACCGGACCGTACGCGGAGTGCCGGTCATGTCGGGCTCCCGGCCGAGGGCGACCTTCGAGACGGCGGCCGGTCCGTTCGCAGGCACGGTGACTTCGTGCGCCGTCTGCCGCAGCGGCCGCCCCTCGACGCCGATGCTCCAGTTCGCGGGGACGGTGAACGTCCAGGTCCAGTCGCCGCCGAGCCAGGGAACGGAGTGGCCGTACTCGTCCCGCAGCCCCTTGGAGAGGCGGTAGGACCAGTTGCCGAGAGGCACTTCGCTCGCCTCGGCCTTCGCGGTCACGGTCACCAGGCCGTCGCGCGAGGCCTGGCTCAGCGTGCAGTGCCAAGGATTGAGGGACCTGAGCTTCAGCGTGGCTTCCCTGTCGAGGAGGTCGGGCGGCACCTCCCGGCCGGGCAGCAGTCGCGTGAGCGAGTGGATCAGGTACGGAGAGCGCCGGAGCCTGTCCGCCACGGGATCGGACGCGGCGAGCCGGAACCGGTACTCCACGGAGATCGCGACCGTCCACCGGCCGTCCTCGCGAAAGCGCACCCGCGTGCTGCCGGGACCGACGGTGCGGGGCATCAGCGCGTCGACGTACTCTTCCTCGGTCCGGACGACCTCGCTCTCGCTGGCGTCGTACGCGTACGGAGCCCGTGCGGCCGCCCGTGCGCTCTGCTCGTTCACCGCGTTCCGGGCGGTCCCCTGCCAGAAGATCCCCGTCGCGTTCGCCGCCACCACGACCCCGACGACGACCACCAGCAGCACCGGCCAGCGCCAGCCTCGCACCCCCGCCATGCGCACCCCCGCCCCCAATGTAGTTCCGGGGCCACTTCCCGCACAGGCGAACGGTGTTCACGCCCGCCGCAGCAGCAGCCTCATCAACTCCCGTGCCGCGCGCGGCGGGTCCACGTCGCTGCGGTGGGCCAGGGCGATGGTGCGGCGCAGGCCCGGGCGGGCCAGTGGGGTGACCCGGGTCTCGGGGCCCGAGCGGGCCGCCACCATGGCCGGGACCACCGCCAGGCCCAGGCCCGCGCGGACGAAGCCGAGGACGGCGTCCATCTCGCCGCCCTCCACCGTGAACGACGGCTCGAAGCCCTCCGCGCGGCACGCGGCGACCGTCAGCTCCCGCAGGTCGTAGCCGTGCCGGAACATCACCAGGGGCTGCTCGGCCAGGTCCGCGACCCGTACCGGTGAGGGCGGCGCGGGGGCGGCCGCCGAGGAGACCACCACCAGGTCCTCGTGCAGCAGCTCCACCGTGGTCAGGGCGGGGGAGGGGGTGGGCAGCGGGAGCACGACCAGGGCCAGGTCCAGCTGGCCGCGCGCCAGTTCGCGCACCAGGTCGTGCGAGCCGCCCTCCTCGATCAGCAGCCGGATGCCCGGGTGCAGGTCGTGGAAGGCGCGCAGCACGTCGGGCAGCAGGCCCGTGCACAGGCTGGGCGTCGCCCCGAGCCGCACCCGGCCCCGGCGCAGCTGGGCCAGCTCCTGCACCTCCAGGCGCGCGGTGTCGGCGTCGGCCAGGATGCGCCGGGCCAGCGGGAGCAGGGCCTCGCCCGCGTCGGTCAGCGCGATGTTGCCCCGGGCCCGGCTGAACAGGTCGGCGCCCAGCTCCTTCTCCAGGGCGCGGATCTGCTGCGACAGCGAGGGCTGCGCGACGTGGACGCGCTCGGCGGCCCGGGTGAAGTGGCGGGTCTCGGCGACCGCGACGAAGTAGAGGAGCTGGGTGAGCTGCACCCCACCACGATAGGCCATGCCTATCGAGATCAGCCGGATCATGTCTTGGACCTCTGGTGCCCTTCGGCCCTAGCGTCGGGGGCATGGCTCTGGCAACGCGCTCGGCACGACCGCGCACCGATCGGCGGCCCGGCGGCGGTCCCCGCGGCTTCTGGCACTCCACCCTCGGCAAGAAGACCGTGATGGCCCTCAGCGGGCTCGTCATGCTCGGCTACCTCTGCGCGCACGTCCTGGGCAACCTGAAGATCTTCTTCGGGCCCGAGGAGTTCAACGGCTACGCCCACTGGCTGCGCACCATGGGCGCCCCGGTGCTCCACCACTCCTGGGCCCTGTGGATCGTCCGCGTGCTGCTGGTCGCCGCCGTCGTCGCGCACGCCGTGTCCGCGTACCAGCTCAGCCGCCGCGACATCGGCGCGCGCCCGGTGAAGTACGTCCACCGGCGACGCGGCGCGAGCTACGCCACCCGCACCATGCGCTGGGGCGGGATCATCCTCGCGCTGTTCATCGTGTGGCACGTCCTGGACCTGACCACCGGCACCGTCCACCCGGGCGGCTTCGAGGAGGGCCGCCCCTACCAGAACGTCGTGGACACCTTCTCCACCTGGTACGGCAACGTGATCTACCTCGTCGCCATGGGCGCCGTCGGGCTGCACGTGCGCCACGGCTTCCGCGCCGCCGCCCAGACCCTCGGCGTGCGCAGCGCCGCCCGCGAGCGGGTCTGGAAGGTCACCGCCGACGTCCTCGCGCTGGTGCTGACCGCCGGATTCGTCTCCGTACCCCTCGCCGTGATGACTGGAGTGGTGGGCTGACATGAACAGCTACAGCGACTACACGACCGGGGAGCCGGTCACCGACACCAAGGCGCCCGCCGGGCCCGTCGCCGAGCGCTGGGACACCCGCCGCTTCGAGGCCAAGCTGGTCAACCCGGCCAACCGGCGGGGCCACACCGTCATCGTCGTCGGCACCGGCCTGGCCGGCGGCTCGGCCGGCGCCACCCTGGCCGAACAGGGCTACCACGTCGTCCAGTTCTGCTACCAGGACTCCCCGCGCCGCGCCCACTCCATCGCCGCGCAGGGCGGCATCAACGCCGCCAAGAACTACCGCAACGACGGCGACTCCGTGCACCGGCTCTTCTACGACACCGTCAAGGGCGGCGACTTCCGCGCCCGCGAGTCCAACGTGCACCGGCTCGCCCAGATCTCCGTCGAGATCATCGACCAGTGCGTCGCCCAGGGCGTCCCCTTCGCCCGTGAGTACGGCGGACTGCTCGACACCCGCTCCTTCGGCGGCGTCCAGGTCTCCCGCACCTTCTACGCCCGCGGCCAGACGGGCCAGCAGCTGCTGCTCGGCGCCTACCAGGCGCTGTCCCGGCAGATCGCCGCGGGGAACGTCGAACTGCACCCGCGCACCGAGATGCTCGACCTGGTCGTCATCGGCGGACGGGCCCGCGGGATCGTCGCCCGCGACCTGGTCACCGGGCGGATCGAGACCCACTTCGCGGACGCCGTCGTGCTCGCCACCGGCGGCTACGGCAACGTCTTCTACCTGTCCACCAACGCCATGAACTCCAACGCCACCGCCGTCTGGCGGGCCCACCGGCGCGGCGCCCTGTTCGCCAACCCCTGCTTCACCCAGATCCACCCCACCTGCATCCCGCGCACCGGCGACCACCAGTCCAAGCTGACCCTGATGAGCGAGTCGCTGCGCAACGACGGCCGCATCTGGGTGCCCAGGGCGCAGGGCGACACCCGCCGCGCCGCCGACATCCCCGAGGACGAGCGCGACTACTACCTGGAGCGGATCTACCCCTCGTTCGGCAACCTGGTGCCCCGCGACATCGCCTCGCGCGCCGCCAAGAACGTCTGCGACGAGGGCAGGGGAGTGGGCCCCGGCGGCCAGGGCGTCTACCTCGACTTCGCCGACGCCATCGCCCGGATGGGCCGTGCGGCCGTCGAGGCCAAGTACGGCAACCTCTTCGACATGTACCAGCGGATCACCGACGAGGACCCCTACGAGGTCCCGATGCGGATCTACCCCGCGGTGCACTACACGATGGGCGGACTCTGGGTCGACTACGACCTGGCGACCACCGTGCCCGGCCTGTTCGCGATCGGCGAGGCCAACTTCTCCGACCACGGCGCCAACCGGCTCGGCGCCTCCGCCCTGATGCAGGGCCTGGCCGACGGCTACTTCGTGCTGCCGTCCACCATCAACGACTTCCTGGCCCGCAACCCCCGCACCGACGAGGTCACCCCGGACCACCCGGAGGTCCAGGAGGTGCTCGCCGCCACCGAGGACCGGCTCAACCTGCTGCTCAGCGTGGACGGCGACCGCACCCCGGACTCCTTCCACCGCGAACTGGGCGAACTGATGTGGGAGTTCTGCGGCATGGCCCGCAGCGAGGAGGGCCTGCGCAAGGCGCTGGACCGCATCCCGCAGATCCGCGAGGAGTTCTGGCGCCGGATCAAGGTCCCCGGTACCGGCGAGGAGTTCAACCAGTCCCTGGAGAAGGCCAACCGGATGGTGGACTACCTGGAGCTCGCCGAGCTGATGTGCCTCGACGCGCTGCACCGCGCCGAGTCCTGCGGCGGCCACTTCCGCGAGGAGTCACAGACGCCCGACGGCGAGGCGGCCCGCCGGGACGTGGAGTTCTCCTACGCCGCCGCCTGGGAGTTCACCGGCGCGGCTCCCGTCCTCCACAAGGAGGAACTGCGCTTCGAGTACGTCCACCCCACCCAGCGGAGCTACGCATGAGGCTCACCCTGCGCGTCTGGCGCCAGAAGAACGCCGACGCCGACGGCGCCATGGAGACCTACCAGGTCGACGACGTCTCCCGGGACATGTCGTTCCTGGAGATGCTCGACACCCTCAACGAGGACCTGATCCTGCGCGGCGAGGACCCGGTCGCCTTCGACCACGACTGCCGCGAGGGCATCTGCGGCGCCTGCTCGCTCGTCATCAACGGCGACGCCCACGGCCCCGAGCGCACCACCACCTGCCAGCTGCACATGCGGTCCTTCTCCGACGGCGACACCATCGACGTCGAGCCCTGGCGCGCCGCCGCCTTCCCGGTCGTCAAGGACCTCGTCGTGGACCGCGGCGCGTTCGACCGGATCATCCAGGCCGGCGGGTACGTCTCGGTCAACACCGGCGCCGCGCCCGAGGCGCACGCCACCCCGGTGCCCAAGGCCGACGCCGACTTCGCCTTCGAGCACGCCGAGTGCATCGGCTGCGGCGCCTGCGTGGCCGCCTGCCCCAACGGCTCGGCGATGCTCTTCACCTCCGCCAAGGTCAACCACCTGGGCGTGCTGCCGCAGGGCGCCCCCGAGCGCGAGAGCCGGGTCCTGGACATGGTCGCCGCCATGGACGACGAGGGCTTCGGCGGCTGCACGCTGACCGGCGAGTGCGCGACCGCCTGCCCCAAGGGCATCCCGCTGCCCTCGATCGCGGCGATGAACAAGGAGTGGCTGCGGGCCCAGCGCAAGGAGCGCACGGCCGGCCGCTGAGAGACGGCCGCCCCACGAGGGGGCGGCGCGGCCCCGGTGGACGTGGTGCCCACCGGGGCCGTTCCCTCTTCCCGTACGTCCGGTACGTCCCGTGCGCTCAGGCCAGGCGCTGGGCGAGCCGGTCGCGGTAGTGGTCCACCACCACCGCCAGCATGATCACCCCACCGGTGATCATCTGCCGCTGGAAGTCCGAGACGCCCATCAGCAGCAGCCCGTTGGTCAGCACGCCCAGCAGGCAGGCGCCGAGCAGCGTGCCGATCATCGAGCCCTTGCCGCCGGACAGCGACGCGCCGCCGATCACCACCGCCGCGATGGCGCTCAGCTCGTAGCCGTTGCCCAGGATCGGCGAGGCGATGTTCAGCCGCGCCATGTACGTGACCGCGGCGATGCCCACCGCGAAACCGGCGATCACGAACACCGCCACCTTCACCACCGCCGTGCGGTGCCCGGACAGCCGTACCGCCTCCTCGTTGGAACCGATGGCGAACACCAGCCGGCCGAACACCGTGCGGGTCAGCACCAGATGGCCCACCGCCACCATCAGCAGGGCGATCCAGAACAGCGCGGGGATGCCCAGGAACGTCGACGTGCCGAACCGGCTGAAGCCCGCCGGGAAGTCGTACAGGGTCTTGGCGTCCGTGTAGTCGAGCGCCGCGCCGCGCGCCACGTTCAGCATGCCCAGCGTCACGATGAACGACGGCACCCGCCAGCGCTCGGACACGAACCCGTTGACCAGGCCGCAGGCCATCCCGACCCCGGCCGCGACCAGCACCGCCAGCGTCACCGCGACCGGCGTGGACAGGCTCGGCGAGGTCAGCACCTCGCCCGAGACCACCGCCGCCAGCGCCATCACCGACCCCACCGACAGGTCGATGCCGCCGACCAGGATGACGAACGTCATCCCCACCGCCAGCATGGTGTTCAGGGTGATCTCGGTGGCGATGTGCGTGAGGTTGCCGGAGGTGGCGAACTTCGGGGCCGCCAGGGTGAACGCGGCCACGAGCGCGAGCAGCGCGACCCCGATCCCGGCCTCGCCCATCGCCTGGCGGGCCAGCGAGCCGGTGGTGGAACGCGCCTTGAGGGGGAGCGTGGGGGCGGAGGTCATGCGCTGTCTTCCTCGTCTTCCTTCTTGCTCGTGTACGCCGAGTACGCCAGGGTCAGGATCCGGTTGCTGTCGAAGTCCGCGCGGGCCACCTCGCCCGCGATCCGGCCCCGGGAGAACACCAGGATCCGGTCGCAGATCCCCATCAGCTCCGGCAGGTCCGAGGAGACCACCAGGAGCGCCCTGCCCCCGGCCGCCAGGTCGACCAGCTGCTGGTGGATCTCGTAGCGCGCGCCCACGTCGATGCCGCGCGTCGGCTCGTCCACCACCAGCACGTCCGAGCCCGCGAGCAGCCAGCGGCCCAGCACCACCTTCTGCTGGTTGCCGCCCGAGAGCGCCCGCACCGGGGTGCGCACCCCGGGCGTGCGCACCCGCAGCCGCTCCACGAACCCGGCCGCCAGCTCCTCCTCGTGCCCGCGCCGCAGCCAGCCGGCGCGCGAGACCTGCCCCGTCGCGGCCAGCGACACGTTCGCCGCCACCGGCATGTCCAGGACCAGGCCCTGGCCCTTGCGGTCCTCGGTGAGCAGGCTGATCCCGTGCCGCACCGCGTCCCGCGGCCCGCGCACGCGCACCCGCTCGCCCTTGACGAACACCGCGCCGCCCGCGGGCCGGTCCGCGCCGAACAGCGCCCGGACCGTCTCGGTGCGGCCCGAGCCCACCAGGCCCGCCACGCCCACCACCTCGCCCGCGCGCAGCGCGAACGACACCGGGGCGCCGCCCGGCGGGCGCAGGCCCTCGGCGCGCAGCAGCTCGGGCCCCGGCGCGCGCTCCACGTGCGGCGGGTACTCGCTCTCCATGTCCCGGCCCACCATCAGCCGGATCACCTCGGCGGTGTCGGTCTCGGCGACCGGTTTGGTCACCACGTGGGCGCCGTTGCGGAACACCGTCATGCGGTCGGCGAGTTCGAAGACCTCCTCCAGGTGGTGCGAGATGTAGAGCACGGCCGTGCCGCGCGCGGCGAGCGCGCGCAGCAGGCCGAACAGGGTGCGGCTCTCGCGGGGCGTGAGCGTCGCCGTGGGCTCGTCCATGACCAGGACCCGGCAGTCCTGCCACAGCGTCCTGGCGATCTCCACCAGCTGCATCTGCGCGATGCCGAGCCGCTCCACCTTGGTGCCGGGGCGTACGTCGAGACCCACCTCGGCCAGCAACTCGGTGGCCCGGCGCTTCAGTTCACGGCGGTCGACGACGCCGAAGCGGCGCGGCAGGTGCTGCAGGAACAGGTTCTCCGCGACGGTCAGCTGGGGCACCAGGTTCAGCTCCTGGTGCACCACCTGCACCCCGGCGCGCATCGCGGCGGCGGCGTCGGCGGGCGCGTACCGCTCGCCCGCCAGGCGCAGCTCGCCGCGGTCGGGCGGCTGGATGCCCGCGAGGATCCTCACGAGCGTCGACTTGCCCGCGCCGTTCTCGCCGAGCAGCGCGTGGATCTCGCCAGGGACCAGTTCGAGGTGCACCCCGTCGAGGGCGCGCACGCCCGGGAACTCCTTCGTGACGCCGGTGACTTCGAGGACCGGGGCGGTGGGACCGGCCGGGGCGGTGGGGGCGGTGCCGTTCATGGTGCGCCCCGCTCAGCCCAGGTCGGCGGCGGTGACGACCTTGACGTCGGTCTTCACCCAGCCGCTGGGGGCTTCCCCCTTGATCGCCTTCATCGCCTGGTCGATGCCGTCCGCCGCCTGCTTCGCCGCGAACTGGTCGACCGTGGCGACGACCGCGCCGCTCTTCACGTACGGGCGGATCGCCTCGATGTTGTCGAAGGACGCCACCTTCACCGACGCCTTCTTCGCGGCGATCGCCTTCAGCGCGCCCAGCGCCATGGAGTCGTTGGAGGCCAGCACGCCCTTGACGCCGGGGTGGGTGGTGAGCAGGTTGGCCACCACGTTGTACGCCTCGTCGGTCTCCCAGTGCGCGGTCTTGGAGTCGACCACCTCCAGACCGCCCGCGGCGGCGGCGGCCTCGAAACCGGCCTTGCGCTGCTGTGCGTTGGCGGCGCCCGGGTTGCCCTCCAGGATCACCACCTCGGCGCCCTTGCCGAGCGCCTTGGCGAGCACCTCGCCGGACATCCTCGCCCCGGCCTCGTTGTCCGGGCCGACGAACGGCACCGTGAGGCCGGCGGACTTCAGGGCCGCGTCGTCCAGCTTGACGTCGATGTTGATGACCTTCAGGCCCGCCTTCCGGGCCCGCTGGAGCGGCGCCACCAGGGCCCGCGAGTCGGCGGGGGCGACCACCAGCGCGTCGGCCTGCTCGGTGACGCACCGGTTGATCGCGGCGACCTGGCCGTCGATGTCGGTCTCGTTCTGGATGCCGCTGGACTGCAGCTTCAGGTCGCCGCGCTCCTCGGCGTGCTGCTCGGCGCCCTTCTGCATCACCTGGAAGTACTCGTTGCCCAGCGACTTCATCACCAGGCAGACCGTGGGCTCGCCGCCCTTCGGCTTGGCGGCGGAGGCGCCGTCGCCCTCCTGCCCGCAGGCGGTGAGGGACGCGCCGAGGAGCAGCGCCAGGGCGCCGATCCCGGCGGGGACCTTGTGGTTGCCGTGCTTCATCTCGTACTGCCTTCCGGGGACGGGGAGTCGGGGGACTGCGGCGGTGGAGGGGAGACGGTGGGCGGCCCGGGGGCCGGGGCGGTTCACAGCCGGTCCGCCTCGGCCGGCGGGACGCCGCCCGCCGGGTCGGGGCAGCCGCAGGAGCCGCGGGCCAGCAGGGAGACCGGCAGCACGTCGCGGGTGGCCGGCGCGTGCGGGTCCTTGATCCGGGCCAGCAGCCGTTGTACGGCGGTGCGGCCCAGCTCCTCGAAGGGCTGGCGCATCGTGGAGAGGGCCGGGCTGGTGTACGCCCCGGCGGCGATCCCGTCGAAGGAGACCAGCGCCAGGTCGTCGGGGACCCGCACGCCCAGCTCGGTGGCGGCCCGCAGCACCCCGGCCGCCTGCTCGTCGGAGGTGACGAACAGGCCGTCCACCGAGCGGTCCCTGGACAGCAGGGCGAGGCCGGAGCGGTAGCCGTCGAGCCGGCCGAACGAGCCGTGCAGCAGCGGCGCCGCGTCCGGGCAGGCCTCCCAGCCGGTGCGCCCGCCGGAGCCGGTGCCCGCCTTCAGGCCCGCTTCGGTGAGCGCGGTGCGCCAGCCCGCCACGCGGTCCACGGTCGGGTGGATGCCCAGCGGCCCGGCGATGCAGCCGACCCGGCGGCGCCCGTGGGCGAGGAGGTGGCGGGTGGCCTCGCGGGCGCCCTGGGCGTTGTCGACGAGCACGTGCGAGGCCTGCGTGCCGTCCAGGGCCCGATCGAAGACCAGGCTCGGCACGCCGGAGCGGGACAGCTCGGCGCGCCAGGCGCGGTCGCCGTGGGCCGGTATCAGGACCAGGCCGTCGACCTGGCGGTCCACGAAGGTGCGGATGTAGCCCGCTTCGCGGCCCGGGTCGTCGACGGAGTTGCCGACGAGCAGGGTGTACCCGGAGGCCCAGGCGTTGTCCTCCAGCGAGCGGGCCAGCTCGGCGAAGAACGGGTTGGCCGCGTCCGGCACGACCAGGCCCAGGGTCATGGTCTGGTTCATGCGCAGCGACCTGGCCACCGCGTTGGGGCGGTAGTCCAGCTCGCGCACCGCCGCGAGCACCCGTTCCCGGGTGGCCGGCGCGACGGTGCGCGGGCCGTTGTTGAGCACGTAGCTGACGACCGACGGGGAGGTCCCCGCGAGCCGTGCCACGTCCTGCCGTGTTGCCATGTGTCCGGCTCCCGGGGGTCGTCACTCTCGCTCCGTGCTGCGCAACACGAGTTGGCAACTCGTGTTGCGACCGGATTATGAGAAGCAACTGCCGCAACCGCAAGGGGTCTTGGCGTCCCGGATCGCACGGTCAAGCGGGGTCAGGGCTTCCGCATCAGCCCCGTGTAGAGGTCCCAGAAGCGCTCGTTGCGCAGCTTGAGGACCAGGGTCGCGGGCCGGGTCCCCCTGGGGTTACGGGGCGGGGCGAACTCGTCCGTCCCGTAGCCGAGCGCGCGGCCGTAGTCGGGACCGAAGGCCGCGTCCACGTCCACGTACCGCGTCTCTGCCTTCGCCACCACCGACGGGTCCAGCAGGTACGCGGCCGTGATCGCGTCCCAGACGAACGTGCTGTGGCCCGGGTCCTTCTCGAAATCCGGCCCCTGGAGGTCCTTGAACATCCGCTTCACCGGCGTCTCGCGCCCCGCCACGATCGCGTCGTAGCGCGCCTTGGTGTACGGGACCGTCACCGCCACGTCGTCCGGCACGACGACCTGCTTCGCGAACGGCGTGCGCAGCGCGATCCGCGCCGACTCCGGGTCGAACCACCAGTTGAACTCGGCGGCGGGCGTGATGTTCCCCGGCTTGTCGAACGCCCCGCCCATGTACACCACCTGCTTCACCAGCGGCACGATCTCCGGGTGCGTGCGCACCGCGAGCGCCAGGTTGGTCGCGGGCCCGGCGGCCACCACCGTCACCTGGCGGGGGTAGCGCTTGACCTGCTCGACCAGGAAGTCGGCGGCGGCCTGCGCGCGCGGCCGGGTCCTCGGGTAGCCGCCGTAGGGCGGTTTGGCCAGCCGGTCGTACGAGGGCGGGCGCGGGGAGTCGAAGGCGCCGGCCCAGGGGGCCTTGCCGTACAGGGCGTTCTCGGCGTCGAGGCGCTCCTGGCGGCCGGGCATCAGCGGCTCCCCGGCACCCGGCACCACCGGCACGTCGGCGCGGCCGACCAGCTCCAGCTGGCGCAGGGCGTAGGCGGTGCCCTCCTCCACCCAGGTGTTGCCGCTGACCACGGTGACGCCCAGCAGGTCCACGCGGGGGTCGCGGGCGAGCATGAACATCGTGACGGCGTCGTCGTTCAACTCGCCCATGTCGGCGTCGAGGACGACCTTGAGCGGGCGGCTCGCGGCGGCGGGGGGCGGACCGGCCGGGACCGGGGCCGCGGCCGGGACGGCCAGGACGGTGGCCAGCAGGGCCACGAGTGCTCTCACGCGCATGTCACTCCTCTGGTAGGGGGTTGGGTGCGGAGTACGGGAGCGCGTGATTATGGGAAGCAACCCCGTCAACGACAAGGCCCTTCCGGTCAACTCCCCGGAGTGAGGGCCGCCACGTTTGCCGGAGCCGTGCGAAAGAATGTGCGGTGAAAGGGAGTTGGAGCAGCGGAATATTTCGCTCCATCGCGGTTTCAGCGAATCAGCAGAAAGATCAACTTTGTTCAACTCTGCACTTCGAATCGGGACATGTCCGCATCGCGGCCAACCAATGCGCCCCGATTTCCCCGCCGTTCGCACCTCCCGGTAGGCATGGCCAGGTCACGGCCGGTCACCCCGGCCGCGACCCCCACTCGACCACTCCACCCCGAAGGGTCCCTCCGCCATGCCCGAGATCACCCGCCGGCACGCGCTCTCCGCCGCCGCCGGAGCGGCCGCCGCCCTCACCGTCGCCGCCACCGCGAGCGGCGCGCACGCCGCCCCCCGCCCGCGCGCCGCGACCGGCGCGCCCGCGAGCTTCGACGAGGTCTTCCGGGGCCGCCGCATCCAGGGCGGCCCCGCCCACGGCGGCCACCACGGCGGCCACGGCGGCGGCTACACCGTCCTGATAGACGGCGCCGAGCTGCACACCATGCGCAACGCCGACTCCACCTGGATCAGCGTCGTCAACCACTACGAGGTGTTCGCGACCCCGCTCGCCCTCGCCCGGGCCGCCGTCGTCGAGCTCCAGGGCGCCCCCCTGGTCCCGCTCGCCATGCCCTGAGCCGCGCCCCCGACCACCCGGGCCCGCAGGGCCGTCGACCGCACCCGCCCCACCCGATCCGGAGCACCCGCACCATGACCGTACGCAAGAACCAGGCCCGCCTGACCGCCGAGGAGAAGCGCCGCCTCGTCGCCGCGCTCGTCGAGCTCAAGCGCGACGGACGCTACGACGCGTTCGTCACCACGCACAACGCCTTCATCATGAGCGACACCGACAGCGGCGACCGGGTCGGCCACCGCTCGCCCTCCTTCCTGCCCTGGCACCGCAGATTCCTCCTGCAGTTCGAGCAGGCCCTGCAATCCGTCGACGCCACCGTCACCCTGCCCTACTGGGACTGGACCGCCGACCGCACGGCCGCCTCCTCGCTGTGGGCCGCCGACTTCCTCGGCGGCACCGGCCGCAGCCGCGACGGGCAGGTCATGGACGGCGCGTTCGCCCAGGGCGGCGGCCGCTGGCCGATATCCGTACGCGTCGACGGGCGCGGCTACCTGCGCCGCAACCTGGGCGGCAACGGGCTCCAGCTGCCCACCCGCGCCGAGGCCGACTCCGTCCTGGCGATGGCCACCTACGACACCGCGCCCTGGAACAGCGCCTCCGACGGCTTCCGCAACCACCTGGAGGGCTGGCGCGGCGTCAACCTCCACAACCGCGTCCACGTCTGGGTCGGCGGCCAGATGTCCACCGGCGTCTCCCCGAACGACCCGGTCTTCTGGCTCCACCACGCCTTCGTCGACAAGCTCTGGGCCGACTGGCAGGCCCGCCACCCGGGCTCGCCGTACCTGCCCGGCGGCGGCACCCCGGACGTCGTGGACCTGCGCGAGACGATGCGCCCCTGGAACGACGTCACCCCAGCCGACATGCTCGACCACACGCGGCACTACACGTACGCGTAAGGGGTAGGCGTCACGCGGCCCGGGCAGCCCCTCCCCGCCGCCCGGGCCGCACCACGCCGGGCCTCAACTCCCCAGCGCCCGCGCCAGGTAAGGCGCCGTGCGGCTGTCCGCCGCGCCCGCCACCAGGGCCGGGGGACCCGCCGCCACGACCCGGCCGCCCTCGTCGCCGCCGCCCGGGCCCAGGTCCACCACCCAGTCCGCGCCCGCCACCACGTCCATGTCGTGCTCCACCACGACCACCGAGTGGCCCGCGTCCACCAGGCCGTGCAACTGCCGCATCAAGACCTCCACGTCGGCCGGGTGCAGGCCCGTCGTCGGCTCGTCCAGGACGTACAGCGTGTGCCCGCGCCGCAGCCGCTGGAGCTCCGTCGCCAGCTTGATGCGCTGCGCCTCGCCGCCCGACAGCTCGGTGGCGGGCTGCCCCAGCGTCAGGTAGCCGAGCCCGACGTCGAGCAGCGCCCGCAGCGCGCGCTCGGCGGCCGGGACGCCGGCGAAGAACTCCGCCGCCGCCTCCACCGTCAGCCCCAGCACCCCGGCGATGTCCAGCCCGTCCAGGCGCACCTGGAGGGTCTCCTCGTTGTAGCGCGCGCCGTGGCAGTCCGGGCAGGGCGTGTACGTGCTCGGCAGGAACAGCAGCTCCACCGAGACGAACCCCTCGCCCTGGCACGTCTCGCAGCGCCCGCCGGTGACGTTGAAGGAGAAGCGGCCCGCCTGGTAGCCGCGCGCCCGCGCCTCCTCCGTCTGCGCGAACAGCTTGCGCACCACGTCGAACAGACCGGTGTACGTCGCCAGGTTGGACCGGGGAGTCCTGCCGATCGGCTTCTGATCGACCGTCACCAGGCGCCGCACGCCCGGCAGTCCGTCCGTGATCTCACCGACGAGCGTCGACTTGCCCGAACCGGACACCCCGGTCACCGCCGTCAGCGCCCCCAGCGGCAGCTCCGCCTCGAGGCCGCGCAGGTTGTGCCTCTCCACCGGGCCCAGCTTCAGCCACCCCGACGGCTCGCGCACCGCCCGCGCGGGCGCGGGCCCGCGCCCGTACAGGAACCGCGCGGTCGCCGAACCCGCCACCTCGCCGAGGCCGTCGGGCGGCCCGCTGTACAGCACCTCGCCGCCGTGCACGCCCGCCCCCGGCCCCACGTCCACCAGCCAGTCCGCGCGGCGCACCACGTCCAGCTGATGCTCGACGACGAACACCGAGTTCCCCGCCGCCTTCAGCCGCTTCAGCACCACGAGCAGGGCCTCGGCGTCCGCCGGGTGCAGCCCCGCCGACGGCTCGTCGAGCACGTACACCACGCCGAACAGGCCCGCGCGCAGCTGGGTCGCAAGACGCAGCCGCTGCAGCTCACCCCCGGACAGCGTGGGCGTCGCCCGGTCCAGGCCCAGGTAGCCCAGGCCCAGCTCCGTCACCGTCGAGATCCGCGCCACCAGGTCCGCCGTGAGCACCCGGGCCGTCTCGCCGCCGCCCGCCCCGCGCTCCCGCAGCAGGTCCGCCAGCGCGGTCAGCGGCAGCGCCGCGAGCTCCGCGATCGTGCGGCCCGCGAAGGTCACCGCCAGCGCCTCCGCCCGCAGCCGCCCGCCCCCGCACTCCGGGCACGGCCCACTGCTCAGGAAGCGCTCCGCCTTCGCCCGCAGCGGCTGGCTCCTGGAGTCCGAGAAGGTGTGCATCACATAGCGCCTGGCGCTCATGTAGGTTCCCTGGTAGGGGCGTTGGATGCGCCCCGCCTCCCGGACCGGGTGGACCGTCACCACCGGCTGCTCGTCGGTGAACAGGATCCACGCGCGGTCCTCGGCCGCCAGCTCCCGCCAGGGCCGGTCCACGTCGTACCCCAGCGCGTCCAGCACGTCGCGCAGGTTCTTGCCCTGCCAGGCTCCGGGCCAGGCCGCGATCGCACCCTGACGGATCGACAACTCCGGGTCGGGCACGAGCAGTTCCTCGCTCGTGGTGTGCACGAGGCCAAGCCCGTGGCAGCCGGGGCAGGCGCCCGCGGCGGTGTTCGGCGAGAACGCGTCGGAGTCCAGGCGCGGCGCGCCCGCCGGGTAGTCGCCCGCCCGTGAGAACAGCATCCGCAGCGAGTTCGACAGCGTCGTCACCGTCCCCACCGAGGAGCGCGAGGACGGCGCCGAGCGGCGCTGCTCCAGCGAGACGGCCGGGGGCAGGCCGGTGATCTCGCCGACCTTCGGGGCGCCCACCTGGTGGATCAGGCGCCGCGCGTAGGGCGCCACCGACTCGAAGTAGCGCCGCTGGGCCTCCGCGTACACCGTCCCGAAGGCCAGCGAGGACTTCCCCGAGCCCGAGACGCCGGTGAACACCACCAGCGCGTCGCGCGGCACGTCGACGTCGACGCCCTTGAGGTTGTGCTCGCGCGCGTCGCGTACGCGCACGAAGCCGTCGGGGTGCTCAGCGGGGGAGGGACCGTCGTACATACCGGGCAGTCTAGGTGCCGGTCCCGTCATCCGGCCTGGTCAGCCCGGTGGGGCCCGGCCCTTCGCACCCGGCCCGGTCAGCTGCGCCTCGGCCCGGCGGGACGAGGACCGGCCGGGTCAGCTGCCGCTCAGCCCGGTGGCCCGGGCGAGGCGCCGGTAGGAGTCGAGCAGCGCGTCGCGGTCGTACGTGCTCGTCGTGACCAGGACCTCGTCCGCGCCCGTCTCCTTCACCGCCAGCTCCAGGGCCGCCGCCACCTGCTCCTCCGTGCCGTGCAGGTGGCCGCGGAGCCCGGCCTCGTACAGGTCCCGCTCCTTGCGGGTCATCTCCAGCGCCTCCACCCGCTCCCAGGCGGCCAGCGGCGGGAAGTCGCCCCGGGTGCGCGCGTACGCCCCGGCCCACGCCTCGCTCACCAGGAGCCGGCGGGCCTCCTCCTCGGTCGCCGCCACCGCGACCGTGCCCGCCACCACCACGTACGGCCGCTCCGCCCACGCGGAGGGCCGGAACGCCGTCCGGTAGCGCTCCACGGCGGCCAGCAGCTTCTCCCGGGAGCGCAGGTCGCCGATGACCAGCGGCAGCCCGGCCGCGGCGGCGATGTCCGCGCCCTCGCCGACCGCGAGGACGAACGGCGGCACCCGCAGCCCCTCGGCGGGCAGCGCGTGCACCCCGGAGCGGCCGGCCGCGAACCAGTCGAGGAGCTCGCCCAGCTGCCCGGCGAAGTCCCCGGCGTCGTGCTTGTCGCGCCCCAGCGCCCTGCGCACCCCGTCGGTGAACCCCACCGAGCGGCCCAGGCCCATGTCGATCCGCCCGGGGAACAGCGACTCCAGGACGCCGAACTGCTCGGCGACGACCAGCGGCTGGTGGTTGGGCAGCATCACCCCGCCGGTGCCGACCCGGATGCGGGAGGTCGCGGCGGCGACCGCCGCGGCCAGCACGGTGGGGGCGGAACCGGCGACCCCGGGCACGGAGTGGTGCTCGGACACCCAGAAGCGGTGGTAGCCGAGCGCCTCCACCTCGCGGGCCAGCCGCACGGTGTCGCGCAGCGCCTGCGGGCCGCCCGCGCCCTCGCGGACCCGGGAGCGGTCCAGGACGGAGATCGGGGTGGTGCCGTTCAGTGCGCTCACCCCTGGTGCAACACCGGCGGCGCCCGGAGATTCCCGCCGGACGGGAAAGCGCGGCCCGGCCTAGGCTGGTCGCGTGACCACCACCGACCGGCCGCTGGCCGTCTTCGACCTGGACGGGACCCTCGCGGACTCCGGCCACCGCCAGCACCACCTGGAGGGCGGCCGGCGCGACTGGAACGCCTTCTTCGCGGCGG
Source organism: Streptomyces sp. NPDC001941 (assembly GCF_040296945.1). Taxonomy (NCBI): domain Bacteria; kingdom Bacillati; phylum Actinomycetota; class Actinomycetes; order Kitasatosporales; family Streptomycetaceae; genus Streptomyces; species Streptomyces sp. NPDC001941. The sequence continues at coordinate 21,938 of NZ_JBEOYE010000036.1, forward strand.
CCCCCGAGGACCCGCCGCTCGCCGAGGGCGTCCGCAGGTGCCTGGAGGCGGCCGAGGAGTGCGAGGTCGTCTACCTGACCGGCCGCCCCGAGCGCTGCCGCCGGGACACCGGGGCGTGGCTGGCCGCCCAGGGGCTGCCGCGCGGGCGGATCTTCATGCGCGGCGACTCCGACCGTCGCCCGGCCCGGCTCACCAAGCTGGAGGTCCTGCGCCGGCTGGCCCGGGACCGCGAGGTGCGGATGCTGGTGGACGACGACGAACTCGTCTGCGACGCGGCCGAGCGGGCGGGCTACCGCGTGGTGCGGGCCCGCTGGACCGAGCGGTCGCCGACGCTGGAGCGGGCCCAGGAGGGGGAGGGGCGGACCTGACGACGGCCCGCCCCGTCCCCGTACGAGCACGGCCGCGCCGTCCCCGTACGCCCGGGGCTCAGGACTCGTCGTCGGTGTCCTCCAGCCTGAACCCGACCTTCATGCCGACCTGGTAGTGCTCCACCTGCCCGTCCACGATGTGCCCCCGGATCTGGCTGACCTCGAACCAGTCCAGGCCGCGCAGGGTGCGGGCGGCGCGCCCGATCCCGTTGCGGATGGCGTCGTCCAGGCCGGTCGTGGACGTGCCGACGATCTCGGTCACGCGGTACGTGTGGTTCGCCATGGGTGCCGCACTCCTCCCGGGCCGCGGGGCCCTCGTGCCGTCTCGCCTTCTCGGCGGGCTCCCTCCACCGTGCCCCACGGCGCCCCCGGGCGCGAGACGTCGTCCCGGGCGCCGCACGTTTCACGCCCCCACCGGCGCGTACCGCGGGTAAGCGGGCGCTCGGTTACCCGGCCCCGGCGGACCCGAAACATTCCGGGGGTTGACCGCTCCTTTGGTCCATACCAAACTCGGGGCGCATACCCGTGCGAACGCGGTTCGCTCCCCCCACATCGGGTCCGCCGTCCCCTGCCGATGTGCCGAAGGTGAACTCGTGAAGAACCGCTTCCTGGCCTGTACCGCGACCCTCGTGTCCGCCCTCGCCCTGAGCGGCTGCGGCCTCGTCCCCGGCGGATCGGCGCAGGACCGCACGGTCAGCGTCTGGCTGATGAAGGACAGCGTCTCCGAGGACTTCCTGAAGCGCTTCACCGAGGCGTACGAGAAGGAACACCCGGACATCGCGCTGAAGTTCACCTTCCAGGAGTGGACCGGCATCGGCGCCAAGGTGACCACCGCACTCAGGGGCGAGAACACCCCCGACCTGATCGAGGTCGGCAACACCCAGGTCGCCCAGTACGCCGAGACCGGCCGGCTCTACGACCTCACCCTGGAGTCGCTGCGCGACCTCGGCGCCAAGGACTGGCTGCCCGGCCTCGCCCAGCCCGGCAGCATCGACGGCGCGCAGTACGGCATCCCCTGGTACGCCGCCAACCGCGTCGTCATCTACAAGAAGGACCTGTTCGCCAAGGCCGGCATCACCGCCCTGCCCAAGACCCGCGCCCAGTGGCTCAAGGACACCGAGAAGCTCAACGGGTCCGGTTCCGAGGGCATCTACCTGGCGGGCCAGGACTGGTACACGCTCGCCGGGTTCGTCTGGGACGAGGGCGGCGAACTGGCCGTGGACAAGGGCGGCGTGTGGCAGGGCACGCTCGACAGCCCGGCCGCGCTGCGCGGCATGGACTACTACAAGGAGCTCCAGGAACTGGGCCGCGGACCGCGCGACGCCGACGAGATGACCCCGCCCCAGTCGGACGTCTTCGCCAAGCGCGACATCGCCCAGATCATCGCCACCCCCAGCATCGTCCCCGCCGTCCTCAAGGCCAACCCCGCGCTCAAGGACCAGCTGGGGTTCTTCGCCATCCCCGGCAAGAAGGCCGACCGGCCGTGCGCGGTGTTCACCGGCGGCTCCGACCTGATCGTCCCCGAGAAGGCGCGCAACCGCGGCGCCGCGGTGGAGGTCGTCAAGGCGCTCGCGGGCGAGAAGTGGCAGACGGAGCTGGCCCGTTCGATGAGCTACGTGCCCAACAAGACCACCCTGGCCCGCGTCGTGGAGGACGAGGAGGCCACCCGCGTGATGGCGGAGGGCGCGGTGTACGGTCAGGCGACGCCCAACTCCGCGCAGTGGGCCGAGGTCGAGGCCCAGAACCCGATCAAGCCGTACATGACGGCCGTGCTCAGGGGCGAGGACCCGAAGAAGGCGGCGAAGGCGGCCTCCGAGCGGATCACCTCCATGCTCCGGTAGTCACTCCGGGGGATCGGTCCCGCTCCGGGGGATCGGTCCGGGGCCGTCGTCCGCACGGGCCCCGGGTACGGACCCGGTCCGGGCCCGTCGTCCTCAAGGGCCCCCGGGTACCCGGCCATTCAGCAGGCCCACACCCGCCTGCCCCCGCACGGTCACGTCGAATCCAGCCGGTCACGGAAGAAACAAGGGGCCGGGCCGCCGCAGCCGCGGTCCGCCCCCTTCCGTACGGCAGAGGAGACCGCCATGACCGCCACCAGCGCCGCAGTCGCCCCCGAACCGCTCCCCGCCGCCACCGGGGCCCCCGGCCGGTACGTCGTCGGGCTCGCCCGCGACCAGGAGGACGTGCGCGCCGCCCAGCGGCTGCGCCACCTGGTCTTCGCCGGTGAGCTCGGCGCCCGCCTCGAAGGGCCCGAACCCGGCCTGGACGGCGACGCCTTCGACGCGTACTGCGACCACCTGCTGGTCCGCGAGGAGGCCACCGGGGAGGTCGTCGGCACCTACCGGCTGCTGCCGCCCGAGCGGGCCCGGGCCGCCGGACGCCTCTACTCCGAGGGCGAGTTCGACCTCTCCCGGCTGGACCCGATCCGCGACGACCTGGTCGAGGTCGGCCGCTCCTGCGTCCACCCGCTGCACCGCGACGGCGCCGTGATCTCGCTGATCTGGGCCGGCATCGCCCGCTACCTCACCAGCAGCGGCCACACCTGGCTGGCCGGCTGCTGCTCGATACCCCTGGCCGACGGCGGCGCCCTGGCCGCCGCCACCTGGGACACCGTGCGCGCCAAGCACCTGGCCCCCGAGGAGTACTGGGTCACCCCGCACAAGCTGTGGACCCCCGGCGCCGCCACCCGCCCCGCCGCCCGTACCGAACTCCCCCCGCTGCTGCGCGGCTACCTCAGGCTCGGCGCCTGGGTCTGCGGCGCGCCCGCCCACGACCCCGACTTCGGCGTCGCCGACCTCTACGTCCTGCTGTCGCTGCGCCGCACCAACCCCCGCTACCTGCGCCACTTCCTCTCGCTCGCCCCGGTGCGATGAGCACCGCCGCCTCCGCCTGGCTGCCCACCGCCCCCTGCACTCCCGAGCGCTGCGCCACCCGCCCCGGGCTCCGGGCCGCCGCAGCGCCGCGCACGGCCGCCCGGCTGCTCGCCGGCCTGCTCACGGTGCTCGCCGGGGTCCTGCTCACCCCGCTCGCCCCGCTGGCGGGCGCCGCCGTCCGCGCCCGGCTGACCCGGCTGTGGTGCCGCGCGGTGGTACGCGCCTTCGGCGTGCGCGTCCGGGTGGCCGGCGCGACCCTGGCCCCCGGCGCGTCGCTGGTGGTCGCCAACCACATCTCCTGGCTCGACATCCCGCTCGTCGCCTCGGTGCTGCCCGGCCGCATGCTCGCCAAGCGCGAGGTGCGCCGCTGGCCGCTGCTCGGGGCGCTGGCCGCCCGGGGCGGCACCGTCTTCCTCGACCGGGACCGGCTGCGCGCCCTGCCGGGGACGGTACGGGAGGTGGCCGACGCCCTGCGCGGCGGCTCCCGCGTCGTGGTCTTCCCCGAGGGCTCCACCTGGTGCGGGCGCGAGCAGGGGCGGTTCCGGCCCGCCGCCTTCCAGGCCGCCCTGGACGCGGGCGTGCCCGTACAGCCCGTACGCCTCGGCTACGCGCCCACCGGACCCGCCGCGTTCGTCGGGGACGACCCGCTGCTCGTCTCGCTGTGGCGGATCGCGGCGGCCCGCGGGCTCACCGCGGAGGTCCGGATCCTGCCGCCGGTCCCCGCGGGCCGCCACACCGACCGCCGCGCCCTCGCCCTGGAGGCGCAGACCGCGATCGCCCGGTCGGTGGACGGCCGGAGCGTGACCGCCGCGGCCCTGGACGCCCGGTCCGCGAGGGGCCGGTCCGTGAACGGCCGGAACGGGGCGGCCGCGCCCGTGCGCGCAACGGCCGCCCCCGTCCGCCCGCCCGCTCAGACCGCCGTGGCGAGCGACAGCGCGAACCGGCCCGCCGCGTCCGTCCACCAGTGCGTCAACTCAAGCCCCGCCGTGACCAGTTCGGTGCGCACCCCGTCCTGACGGAACTTCGCCGACACCTCCGTGCGCAGCTCCTCCCCGGCCTCGAACGGCACCACCAGGTCCAGGTCGGGGACCTTCAGGGTCAGCGCCTCGCGGGCCCGCAGCCGCATCTCGATCCACTCGTGCTCGCGGTCCCACACCGCCACGTGGTCGAAGTCGTCCGGGTCCACGTCGGCGTCCAGCTCCCGGGCCAGCACCGCGAGCACGTTCTTGTTGAACTCGGCGGTCACCCCCGCCGCGTCGTCGTACGCCGCGACGAGCTCCCGCTCGTCCTTCACCAGGTCGGTGCCGAGCAGCAGCGCGTCCCCGGGCGCGAGCAGCGCCCGCACCGAGTCGAGGAAGGCGGCCCGCTCGGGTGGCAGCAGGTTGCCGATCGTGCCGCCCAGGAACGCGACGAGCCGCGGCCCGGGCGTCCCGGGCAGGGCCAGGCCCCGGGTGAAGTCCGCCTCCAGGGCGTGCACGTGCAGGCCCGGCAGCTCGGCGGTGAGCGCCTCGCCGGCCAGCCGCAGCGCGCTGCGGCTGACGTCCACCGGGACGTACGCGTCGAGCCCGGGCAGCAGTGCGTCGATGAGGTGGCGGGTCTTCTCGGACGAGCCCGAGCCCAGCTCCACCAGGGTGCGGGCTCGGGTCGCGGCGGCGATCTCGGCCGCGCGCGCGATGAGGATCTCCCGCTCGGCGCGGGTCGGGTAGTACTCCGGCAGCCGGGTGATCTCCTCGAACAGCCGGCTGCCCCGGGCGTCGTAGAACCACTTGGGCGGCAGCTCCTTGGGGGTGCGGGTCAGTCCGTGCAGCACGTCGCTGCGCAGTTCGGCTCCGGCGGCGTCCTCGGGCAGGGTCCTGGTCAGCAGGAACGGGCTCACGCGGTGGGCTCCTTGAGCGGGGTCAGCAGGACGTCGGTGGGGGTGGCGGCGAGCAGGCTGCGGTCGGGCACCTCGCGCCAGTGCGGGTCGTCGTCGTAGGGCTCGGAGGCCACCACGGTGCTCCGGCCCGGCTGCGCCAGGTACCAGAGGGTGTCGCCCCAGGCGGTCGCGGCGATCGTCGTGCCGTCGGTGAGCAGCAGGTTCAGCCGCGAGCCCGGGGCCGCGGCGGCGACCTCGTGGACCGTGTCGGCCAGCGCCTGGCCCAGCTCGTCGCCGTCGCGCAGCCGGTGCAGCACCAGGGCCCACACCAGGGCCGCGTCGCAGCGCGCCTCCAGGGAGAGCAGCTCGGCGGCGGGCAGCGCGGCGGCCGGACCGGCCAGCGACCCGGGCCAGCCGCGCACCGCGCCGTTGTGGCTGAACAGCCAGGGCTCGGCGGCGAACGGCGCGGCGGCCGCTTCCGCGTCGGCGCCCGGGGCGGTGGCGTCGCGCACCGCGGCGAGCAGCGCGCCCGAGCGCACCACCCGGGCCAGGTCGGCGAAGGACGGGTCGGCCCAGATCGGTCCCGCGCGCCGGTAGCGGGCCGGGACCGGGTCGCCCTCGGCGTACCAGCCCACGCCGAAGCCGTCCGCGTTCACCGTCCCGTACCGCTGCGCGCGCGGCTCCCAGGACTGCCGGTACAGGCCGTGCGCGGGGCGCACCAGGACCTCCTCCAGGGCCACCGGCGGGCCGAGGAAGGCGAGGTGACGGCACATCAGGCGTCCCTCGCGGTGCGGAACCCGCTGAAGATCTGGCGGCGCACCGGGAGGTCCCAGTTGCGGAAGGTGCCCCGGCAGGCCACCGGGTCCACGGCGAAGGAGCCCCCGCGCAGCACCTTGTGGGCGGCGCCGAAGAACACCTCGGAGTACTCGCGGTAGGGGAACGCGGCGAAGCCCGGGTAGGGCAGGAAGTCGCTCGCGGTCCACTCCCACACGTCGCCCACCAGCTGGCGCACCCCGAAGGCCGAGGCGCCGTCGGGGTAGGCGCCCGCCGGGGCCGGGCGCAGGTGGCGCTGGCCCAGGTTGGCGTGGCGCGGCTCCGGGTCCGCGTCGCCCCAGGGGTAGCGGCGCGAGCGTCCGGTGGCCGGGTCGTGGCGGGCGGCCTTCTCCCACTCGGCCTCGCCGGGCAGCCGGCGCCCGGCCCAGCGGGCGTAGGCGTCCGCCTCGTACCAGCTGACGTGCAGTACCGGCTCGTCGTCCGGGACCGGCTCGGTCACCCCGAAGCGGCGGCGCAGCCACTGGCCGCCCTCGCGGTGCCAGAAGAGGGGCGCCCCGATCGAGTGGCGCCGCACGTGCTCCCAGCCCTCGGGCGCCCACCAGCGGGCGTCGCGGTAGCCGCCGTCGTCCACGAAGTGCCGGTAGCGGGCGTTGGTGACGGGCACGGTGTCGATCCAGAAGGCGGGCACCAGACGGGGGTGCGCCGGGCGTTCGTTGTCCAGGGCCCACGGCTCGGTGGAGGTGCCCATGGTGAACGGGCCGCCGGGCACCAGGACTTCGGCGGGCAGGCCGCTCGTGGAGCCGGGCGGTGGCGGCGGCGCGTGCAGCGCGGGCGCCCCCTCCCGCAACTGATGGGTGATCAGCATGGTCTCGTCGTGCTGCTGTTCGTGCTGGGCGACCATGCCGAAGGCGAAGCCCGCGTCGAGCAGCGGGTCCCCTTCGAGGGGTACGCCGTCGAGCACGTCGAGCACCCGCTCGCGCACCTCGCCGGCGTACGCGCGCGCCTGGACCGGGGAGAGCAGCGGCAGTGTGGGGCGAGTGGCGCGCGGGTGCGCGAACGCGTCGTACAGCGGGTCGATCTCGGGGCGCAGCGGCGTGCGGCCTCCGACGGCCCGCAGCAGCCACTGCTCCTCCTGGTTGCCGATGTGCGCCAGGTCCCACACCAGCGGGGACATCAACGGCGAGTGCTGTGCGGTGAGGTCGGGCTCGTCGACGCAGGAGGTGAGCAGGGCCGTGCGGGCGCGCGCCGTCGTGAGCGCGTCCAGGGCCCGTCGCCTGAGGCGTTCCGGGTCCTCGAAGGGGTCGGTCATGTGCGGGCGTCCTTCCCGGTGAAGGCGAGTTCCACGTCGTCCGCGGGGCAGCGGCCCTTGGCCACGTACTGGTCGTGGAACGCGGCCACCGCGTCCACCACGGACGGGGACGCGCCCACCCGGGGCAGCGCCTCGAGCGCGATGCCGAACGCGGCCAGGGCCGCGCCGTGCAGCTCGGGGTCGCGCACGCCGTGGCGGGCCGCGTCGATCCACAGCGGGTTGCGCGGCGCGGGCAGCGGACCCGCCCGCTCCGCCAGCGGCGCCACCACCCGCTGCACGGCCTCGGCCGCCTCCGGGTCGTCGAACAGCGCCGTGCACACGGCCAGCGGCACGATCCAGCCCTGCTCGCCCGGCTGGGCGTCGATCATGCGGAACTCCAGGTGGCCCCGGGGGCGCACCGGCGGGAAGAGCGTCGTGCGGTGGTACTCCAGGTCCTGCGCGGTGGGCGGCCGGGGCGCTCCGGTGCGGATCCACTGGCGGAACGTCAGGTCGTGCGGCACGTCCCAGGGGCCCTCGGGGGTGCGCACGCAGAGCACCGGGGAGTCCAGCACGTGCCGCGCCCAGGCGTCGCGCGGGTCGCCGGCGTCGGTCGGGGCCAGGGTGCGCACCGCGTCCAGCTCGGTCCAGATCAGCTGCCGGGTGGACCGCCAGCCGGTCCTCCTGCCCTCGTAGCAGGGGGAGTTGGCGAACGCGGCGACCAGCACGGCACCCAGCAGGTGCGCGGTGCGCCAGCGCTCGCGGAAGCCCAGCGGCCCGGGCCCGTCGTGCCCGGCGTCCAGGCAGACCTGCACCGAGGCCGAGTCGCACATCATCGCGAGACCGCTGGGGCCGGTGCGGCCGAAGTAGACCTGGAGGGCGTCGAACCGGCGGTCGCGCACGGCGCGGCGGCGCGGCGGGGACCAGGGGTCGACTCCGTAGCCGGAGAGCACCAGCCGGTGGGCGGCGAACTCGCGGCGCACCGCCCGCAGATCGGCGGTGACCTGGTCCACGCAGCTCATCAGCGAGGACGCGGGCGGCGAGCTGAGCTCGACCTGCCCGCCCGGCTCGATGGTGAGCGGGGAGTTCAGGGGGAGGGCGCGGGCCTTTCCGAAGGCCGCCCACAGGTGGTACGGGACGACGTTCCGCCGGGCGGAACGCGCGTCATGGACGATGAGTTCGACCTCGACGCCGACGGTGCCGGGCGGGCCGGTCTTGAAGCAGATACATCGCAGTAACTCCTCGGCCTCGTCCTCGCCGATGGGCGGGCCGTCCGGCCCGGGGACCTGGCTCGTCATGCGCGACCTCCCGTGGGGTGGTGGTGCGTCCGTCGTCCAGTAAGGCCACTCGGGCCGGTTCGCACAAGAGTGCGTCCCCGGCCGGGCCCCGGACCATGGTGCGGACCTGCGAAAAGCGTTTGCCATACGGCGTCCCTCGCACGCACGATCGAGCCATGAGCGCACGACTGCGAGGGATCGCGAAGGAGACCGAGGCCATCGTCGAGGCGGGACGCTACCGCGCCCCCGACGGGCGTTCGGTCTCGATCGAGGCCGCGCTCGCGACGCCCCTCACCGGTACCCGGATGTACGGGCCCGAACCGCTCGGCGTCACCCCCGCCACGGACCGCGCCACCGCCTTCGAGGTCACCGGCGAGTCCAGCCTGGAGGCCGCCCGCCGGCTCACCCTCGCCTCCGGCGCACCGGTCGCCGTGCTCAACTTCGCCTCCGCGCGCAACCCCGGCGGCGGCTACCTCAACGGCGCCCAGGCGCAGGAGGAGGCCCTGTGCCGGGCCTCCGCGCTCTACGCGGCCCTGCTGACGGCCCCGGAGTTCTACGCCCACCACCGCGCCGAGCGCGACGCGTTCTACACCGACCGGGTCGTGCACTGCCCGGCCGTCCCCGTCTTCCGCGACGACCGCGGCGCACTGCTCGCCCAGCCGTACGCGGTCGGCTTCCTCACCTCGCCCGCGCCCAACGCCGGGGTGATCGAGGCCCGTTCGCCGGAGCTCGCCGACCGGATACCCGCCGCGCTGGAGCGGCGGGCCGAGCGCGTCCTGGAGAGCGCCGTCGCCGAGGGCTACCGGCGCCTGGTGCTCGGCGCCTGGGGCTGCGGGGTGTTCCGCAACGACCCCGCCCGGGTCGCCGACGCCTTCCGCGCGCACCTGGCCGACGGGGGCCGCTTCGCCCGCCACTTCGACCAGGTGGTCTTCGCGGTCCTGGACCGCACCGCGCGCCAGGGCACGATCCAGGCCTTCCGGGAGGCGTTCGCGGACCTGGCGGCGTAGTCCGGAGCCCGTCGTCCGGACCGCACACCAGGGCCCGGACCGTACGAGAACCGTACGAGCAGGACCCGGACCGCCACACGAGGGAGCGTGAGGGCGCGCCCCGGACCGTCAAGGCCCCCGGGCGCGGACCTCACCGCCCCGGTCGTCGCGGCACGCTCAGCTCCACCCGTACCGCTCGCACAGCCGGCGCGTCACCAGGTCGAAGCGCCCCCGGTCCAGCGCGCACGCCTCGCGCCGCATGCCCGCCTCGTGCACCCGGAGCACCCGGTCCAGGTCCACCCACGACTCGCGCCCCGCCGTGTCCCACGGCCCGACCCCGATCGCCACCCACTCCCGGTCGTGGTCGTGCCGCTTGCTGGAGAGCTGCACGGCGAGCAGCGTGCCGCACTCCTCGCGCGCCACCACCAGCACCGGCCGGTCCTTGCCCCGTCCGTCCCGCTCCTCGAACGGCACCCAGGTGCTTGCAACAGGTGCAAGCGAGGTGATTGGGTCACAATGGGTGTTATGCACGAAGAGGAACCGAAAAAGGCCATATGGGGGATTCTGGCCCGCAAGTCGAAAGTCCTCTCCGATTCCGACAGGCGGCGGGAACAGTCCACGGACGCGCAGGTTGCGCAGGGTCGCCGAGCTGCGGAGCGAGAGGGGGCCGAGGTTCCGCCGGAATACATTTGGGTCGAGCTGGGGTCGGCGTACCGGGAACGGCAGCGCGACAAATTCGATGACGCGCTGGCCGCGCTGGCGGCGGGCATGATCGACACGCTTTGGTGCTTCGACATCTCGCGGTACAGCCGTAAGGGTGCGGATGACCTGTTGCGGGTGGTCAAGCGAGACGGTTCCGGCGGGCGCGTGATCTTCGATTACGAGGGTCTGGACAGCGCCAACCCGCGTGACCGCAAGTGGATCATCAACCGGGCTGAAGAGGCTCGGGAGTACAGCGAGAAGCTGTCGGCAAACGTCAGGAACACCAAGCGCGACCAGCGCGACAGGGGCATGTGGCTTTCGGCTCCGCCTTACGGCCTGGAGGTCGAGCCTAAGACGCGCAAGCTCCGCAGGGGCCGCACCGTCGCGCGACCGGCGACCGAGGAGCGGCCGGAGGTCCTCACGTGGGAAGTGGCCTACCGGATCATCGCGGAGGCCGCCGACGGCGGGCGGGACAACTCGCTACGGAAGATCGCCGAGCGGCTGACCGATGACGGCCTACCGGGCCCCGCCAATGTGCCCTGGGGTATCTCGTCCATTCACCGGATCATCAAGCACCCCGCGTACCAGGGGTGGCAGATCATCAGTCAGTGGCGCACCACCCAATACGTACTGCCCTACCGCAACGCGGCGGGCGAGCTGGTGCCTGTTATGGCGGCGGGCGAGGAACCGATCACCACGGAGGAGTTGGCCAAGCAGGCGCGACGGAACGTCAGCAACCGCAAGGACTCCATGCCCAACAAGTTCGCCGGAAAGCCGGGAACGGGGGATGGACACCTGCTGACGGGCCTTGCCCGCTGCTACGGCTGCTTCGGCGGCGCGTCCTGGACCTCTCTCGGATATGCGTGCTCCAAGCACCGCCGGACGCCCGGGGCGTGCCCGGAGCCCGCCTACCTGCGCGCCGCGCTGGTCGAGGAGTACGTAGTCGAGCAGTGGAAGACCCGGGTTGCGTCCATCGACATGACCGACGAGGCAGACGCCGAGCTGATTATGGCCATCACGGCCCGCTGGGCGGCCCTTCAGAACCCGGAGGAGACCGAGGAGGGCCGGGAGGCCCTGGAGGCTCTGAAGGCCGCTGAGGCGGCGCTGCAAGACCTCGTGGAAGGCCGGTACAAGCGCAAGGAGTTCGAGGGCCCCCTGCGGAAGCTGTACGCCCCGATGCTCAACGACGCAATGACGCTGGTGGAGGCCGCGAAGGAGGCGGCGGCCCCGTACGAGAAGGCGACCCCTGTAGCGCCATTCGTCGGCGACCGGACGCTAGTGGACGAGGCGTGGGACGCGGCCGACATGCCCACCCGGCAAGACCTGCTCCAGCTCGCCATCCGGGCAGTCGTCGTGCGCAAGCACCAGGGCGCACAGCCGACCATCCATGAGCCCCCGAAGGTTGCGGAGCGGACGACGATCTACTGGCACGACGACCCGATGCCGGAGGGGCTGGTCAAGGCTCTTGCGAGCCGCAGGGGCGGCCGGAAGCGCAAGCGGCTGGCGTGACCCGACAACTCGACGGCCCTCGTTCCAGCGCGGAGCGGGGGCCGTCGGCGTGCCTGGTGCGGCCCTATCCTTCGGGTTCGGCGTGGATGCCCCGCATGGTCTCGATCGTCGCGTTCATCAGCTCGATGTCCGCCTTCTTGATCCTGGCTTCCAACTCGCGCCGCGTCTCGGGGTCTTTGGTGTTGTCTAGCCGCTCCTGGAGCCGTTTGCGGAGCCCCTTCCACTGCCAGTAGGAGAGCCGGTCGTCGGCGTAACTGCGCACGGCGGCGATCAACGGGGGAAAGAACACGACGACGACGATCGATGACCAAATGACGATCTTCCCGCCCCAGTTGTCGGTACCGACGTTGAACCCGATGGTGGTCATCAGGACAGCGATACCGGCACTGCCGACGTCATCGACAGTGAGCGAGCGGGGCCGTACTCGCACCTTAGGGGGCATCGGGGCCCCCCTCTTGGTCCTTGACGGGCGGCGGCTTCTCGATGGATTTGATCTTTCGCTCGCGCTCCAGGACCCTCCGGATGATCTCCAGCGCAGGCACCAACGTCGCCACTGCGGCAAGCGTGGAAATCATCGCGGCAACGTACGTGCCCCACGACATAGACATACGGTCAGGCTAGGGCAGGCCAGCGGAGCGTAGGCGGAGTTCCGGATCTCAGCGAGGACGGCGGGTGTAGCTGGGCTCCTAGCTACGGCCAAGTAACCCCCTTCTGACCTGCAAGAGTGTAGGAGTGTAGGAAAACACCCACATTCCACAATCCCTATGGAGTCTCTAAGGGAAACCGGGATGTAGCTCATTTCCTACACTCCTACACCCGTACCGGGCACGGGAGTTGTACCCCGCTCCCACTTAACCCTTATGCAGCCCCTCGCGCGCGCGTGCGCGCCTATGCGACGCCCCGAGGGCCTGCGGCCCCCTCGTGCGTGGCTCCCGGCCGGAAACTCTCTCCTCCGCCCGGTTCTGAGCCCCGAGGGGGCTTGAACTTGTCGTACGGGGAAGGGGGTTCGCGTCATGCGCGGCAGCGACTATCACGCGCGCGCTGAACAGGCGCGGGCGCACCGTCGGCGACTGGCCATTCGTGAGCGGGCAGGGTTCCGCTGTGAGTGGCTGGACGACCCGGCCGACCCTTCCACCCGCTGTGCCGCAGCCGGTCCCCGTGTCGTGGGTGACCGGTGCTTGTGCCCGGCCCACGAGCGGGCGGCGAACGTCGCCCCCTGCAAGGGCTGTTGCCTGCACGGTTGAGGGTTCCCAACGGGGGAGGGGTCGAAGGACCCTTCGCCGGCGGGGCCGAAGGTCCCCCGCGGGGCCCGGTCCCTGGAGCCCCCGATCACCCCCTAGGCCCGAACAGGGCTGTACAGCAGCCTTCTTGGCGCTGTTGTGGTCCACGGGCACCGGAGGTGGTGGGGCATGGCGTGGGAAGGGTCGGACCGTGGCTCACGGCTCCCCCCGGACTGGCCCCTACTGAGGGCCCGCATCCTGGCGGCGGCCGACTACCGCTGTCAGTGGCTACGCGTCGACACGGGCGCACGCTGCGGCCGGTACGCGAACCAGTGCGACCACATCGAGCCGGGCGACAATCACGACCCTGCGAACTTGCAGGCTCTGTGCCAGTGGCACCACGCCCGTAAGTCCAGCGCTGAAGGTGCACGCGCCCGCAACGAGACGCGCGTCGTCAAGCAACGGGCAGCAGAGCTGAGCCCGTTCGAGCGCAGGGCCCAACGCGCGGCCCGCTGACGGCCCATCGCATGCCGTCCCGCGCCGCTGCAACGCTCGCTCGACGCAAGCAAGTTCATCTTGCATGCGCTCGACCGTGATGCGCAGCGCGCACGAGCGGCGATGCGCGGTTGGGGTGAAGGAGAACTCTCCGGGTGGCTTCAAGACCCCTGGGGGGTGACCCCCGATCGCTTCCAGCCCCACCCGGGGCCCAATAGCAAGCGGCCCTCTGTACGGGTCTGGGGGTTTGCCGGGCGGTCACCCCGGGGCCCCTTCTGGCCTTGCGCTGCCAGCTTCGTGCCCGCCAACTACCGGCGGAATTCCGCTGGCATACGCGCGCGCACACGCGAGGCAAGATCAACGGCGCACCGAGGGAGGTACCCGCCATGGCCGGGTACGGACCCCCGCCAAAAGACGAGAAGCACGGGCGAACCCCGAACCTCGGCAGCGCTGTTGAGCCTGCCGACGTCGAGGGAGTCCCGGCCCCGGAGCTGCCGACGCCCCGCAAGTGGCTGACGGCGACGCGGGATTGGTGGGCGGCGTGGGTGGACTCCCCGCAAGCCGCTGTTTTCCAGGTCACTGACTGGCAGCGCCTCCTCGCGCTGCTGCCGATGGTCGACGGCTACAACCGGCTCATGAGCAAGGCGGGGGCGGACCCTCGCGCGCTGCGGGCCGGGAAAGACGTACTCGGCGAGATCCGGCAGAACGAGAGCCTGTTGGGCGCGACGCACACGGACAGGCTCCGTGGGCGGCTGACGACCGGCCAGGCGACCGGGGCCCGCGCGGAGCGCGTGGCCGACCAGGGCGAGGCGGAGAACGTCGTCGCGCTCTTCGGGGGTGCTTGATGCACGTCGGCACTATCCCGGAGTTCAAGCCGCGCGAGACGCACCCCGAGAACTGGCCGAAGCTCGACCAGTCCATCGGGTACGCGGCCATCGCGTGGATGAACCGCTTCCTGATCCAACCGGACGGCGACCGGGCGGGCGAACCGCTCGAACCGACCGAGGAACAGCAGCACTTCATAGCCTGGTGGTACGCGTTCGACGCCGACGGGAAGTTCGCCTTCCGGCGGGCGGCGCTGCGCCGCTCCAAGGGTTGGGGTAAGGGCCCGTTCGCGGCGATGCTCGCCCTATTCGAGCTGTGCGGGCCGTGCCTGCCGGACCGGGTCGTCAAGACCTCGCTCGGCCTGGCGGTGGCCCTCGGTCGGGAGCACCCGGCCCCGCTGGTGCAGTTGGCGGCCGTCTCGTACTCGCAGACCGAGAACACGTTCGCGAGCATCCGGGGCATGGTGTCGCCGCTGCTGCGCGAGGCGTACGGAATCGACGACGGCGCGACGCGCATTCTGATGCGGCACCAGACCGGCCGCCGGGTGCGCAGAGGCAAGCTGGAGCCGGTAACCACGTCCTCAAGTTCCCTTGAGGGCAACCGAACGAGCTTCTTCATCCTGGATGAGCCTCACCACCTGGTGAAGGCCAACGGGGGGCACAAGCTGGCGGCTGTGCTGCGACGTAACGCTGCCAAGGTCAACGGCCGGGGCATCGAGACGACGAACGCGCACTCGCCGGGCGAGGAGTCCGTAGCGGAAGCGACGTATGAGGCGTACCTCAAAGTCGCTGCGGCGCGGGCTGGTCATGCCGGGTTGCTCTACTCGGCGTTGGAGGCTCCGCCGGATACGGACCTTGGCGACGAGGAGTCCGTACGGCGGGCGCTGGCGATCTGCTACCAGGGGTGCCCGTGGATCGACATTGATCGGCTGGTTGATGAGATCTACGACCCGGGCACGTCGGCGGACGAGGCGATGCGCTTCTACTTCAGTCGCGTTGTCGCCGCGTCGGATGCGTGGTTGGACCCGGCGGACGTTGATGCCGCCGTGGCGGTCGACCAGGAGCCGACCGAGGACGGCGGGATCGTGGCGCTCGGGTTCGACGGCTCCCGGGGCAGCGATGCAACGGCCCTGGTCGCCGTGGACGTCCTCTCAGGGCATGGCTGGACCCTTGGGGTCTGGCAGCGCCCGGACGGCCCGCAGGGGGACGGCTGGACGGTTCCGACCGAGGACATTGACCGTGTTGTGCGGTCGGCGTTCGACCGGTGGCGGGTGGCGGCGTTCTTCGCCGACTACGCGTTCTTCGAGTCGTACATCGACCGGTGGGCCGAGGACTTTCACGAGTCCCTATTCGTCAAGGCTGGGCCCGGCCACTCCGTCGCTTTCGACATGCGTCGCCGCATACGGGACTTCACCTATGCGGCCGAGTCGGCATGTGCGGCGTTCGAGGACAAGTCCCTATCGATCGCGGACGACCCGCATCTGATCACCCATCTGAAGAACGCGCGACGGCGGCCGAATGCCCACGGGGTGGGGTTCGGCAAGGAGTCGCGCGAGTCGCTGCGCAAGGTGGATTGCGCGGCTGCTCTGGTGCTGGCGCGTGAGGCCCGACGGCGGGCTATCGAGTCGGGCGTCATTGAGCGGTGGGTGTCGGAGCCGGGGATCGTCTACGGCTTCTGACCGGCGGTATTCCGCTGGTGCCCCAACTGAAAGGCCCCGCCCTGTGGGTGACGTTCGTTCTGCCCTGGCGGGCGCAATCGTTCAGCGCAAGCGTGAAATGCCGGAGCTGGTTCGTGTGGACCAGTACAACCGCGGAATCCAGGATCGGCCCTACATACCGAAGCGGGCGGAAGCCGAGTTCGGCGTGATGGTGTCCAAGTCGCTGGAGAACTGGCTGCCGTTGGTGGTGTCGACGGTCGCTCAGAACCTCATGGTGGAGGGCTACCGGCGGCCGGATGAGCCGGGCGACCTGGACCCGTGGCGGTACTGGACAGACAACCTCCTGGACTCCCGTCAGGCGCAAGTCCACCGCGCGGCACTGACGTTCGGCAAGGCGTACGTGTCCGTCCTCCCCGGCGACACCGGTCCGGCTATCCGGCCCATGTCGCCGCTGGCGGTCACGGGAGTGGCCGAGGACTCTGACGCTGAGTGGCTTGACCACGCGGTCAAGTTCCTCGGGCGGGCCAAGCGGGGTGACGACGACTACGACCGCTGGGAAGTCTGGGACGCCGAGGCTGTCTCGGAAGTCTGGGCGCTGGACGGCTCGGAGGAGCCGACCGACTGGGAGGTTGTCAAGTCCGAGCCCCACGGCATGGGCCGCTGTCCCGTGGTCCAGTTCCGGAACCGGTGGGCGGACGCGCCGAACACGATGCCGCACGAGCTGGGCGAGGTCGCCCCGCTGATGCCCATTCAGGACCGGATCAACTGCACGACGTTCGACATGCTCATTGCGCAGTCGTTCAGTGCCTTCCGGCAGCGCTGGGCGACGGGCATCGAGATTCCGAGGGATCCGAAGACGGGTCGGCCGGTTGAGACGTTCCAGGCTGCTGTCGACCGCGTTTGGGCCACGGGCAACAAGGACGTCAGGTTTGGCCAGTTCGATCAAACGGACCTCGGCGGCTACCTCAAGTCGCGTGAGGCTGCGGTCAAGTCGATGGCGGCAATCTCGCAGGTCCCGCCTCATTTTCTACTCGGCGGGATGGTCAACATCAGTGCGGACGCGCTGACGGCGGCCGAGAGCGGGCTTGCCCGGAAGACGCACGAGCGACAGACCATCTTCGGCGAGTCGTGGGGCCAGGTGCTCCGACTGGCGGCCTACGCGGTGGGCGACAAGGACGCGGCCGAGGACACAGAGGCGCGTGTCATCTGGCATGACGCGGAGGCTCGTTCGCTGGCGCAGACGACTGACGCTCTCGGCAAGCTCCACCAGATTCTTGGTGTTCCGGCCGAGGTGCTTTGGGAGCGGGTGCCGGGCGTGACGACGTTCGACGTCGAGCGCTGGAAGACGGTGCGCGCCGAGCAAACGGCGTACGACATCGCGGCCGGTGAACTCCTCCTCGGCGACGACCATTCGGGGCGGGTCGGCACTTCGCCGGCGGGGAGCGAACTGGCCCGTGAGGCAGCGTGATTGGGGCCGTGAGTCAGACGCGGGCGCAAGCCCTGACGGAGCTTCACGCCAAGGCGCAGGCGAAGCTGACGGGGAACGCCCTGCGTCGCCTGAACGCGGCGTGGGCGCGAACCCGCGTCGGCGACGCGCGGTCCGTGGCGCAGTTCTTCCGCTACGCCGAAGGGGTCATTGCAGACTCGTTCGTCATGTCCGGTGAGGCATCGGCGCGCTACTACCAGGAGCACCGCCGGGCGCTCCTCGGTGAGGCGCTGTTCCAGTCGGCAGAGGACGCGTACGCGCAGGCGCGGCGGTTGGAGTCCGCGTCGGCGCAGAGTCGGGCCGGGAAGCTGTCTGCGCGGGCGCAGAGGTACGTACGGGACCTGCGGGCGGCGGGTGTCCCTGAGGCGCAGATTCGGCGGCTGGTCGGCTCCCGCGTGCTGGGTGAGGCGTCGAGGCTGGTGCAGATGGGCGGGCGTGACGCGCTGGCCTACTTCATCAACTCAGACCCGAAGGTTCTCGGGTACCAGCGGCGGGCGTCAGCCAAGTGCTGTGCCTTCTGCGCCATGTTGGCGAGTCGTCCGAACCTCTACAAGACGGCCCGGTCGGCGGGTGCTGGCGCGTCCGTCGGTGGACGCACGTTCAAGGCCGGTCCCACGGCCGTTGGCGGGCCGGAGGCGGCCCCCTGGCACAACAACTGCCGCTGCGTGGCTGTGCCGGTCTACAGCCGCACACAGCGACCCCCGCGCAACTCCGCCAAGTACAAGCGGATGTGGGACCGGGGCGAGATCGAAATCAGGGTGTCGGCAGACGGCACGTCATACCCCGTGTTCAAACCCAAGGAGAGTGGCGCGTGAGCGCAGAGCAGGTGACCCCCGAGGCGGGAGAGGCCCCGGAGGAGCAGAACCCCAACGAGCCCGAGCAGCAGCGGAATTCCGCTGGTGAGGCGGAGTCTCCCGACCCGAACGCGGCGGAACTGGCCGCGCTGCGGGCGCGGCTCGCCGAGGCCGCGCCGATCCTCCAGGCGCACAAGGATGCCGAGGAGGCGCAGAAGACCGAAGCGCAGCGGCTCCGTGAGGCCCTGGAGGCGGCCGAGCGTGAGCGCGACGAGGCCCGTCGGGTCGTCGTCCGTGCCGAGGTTGCCGAGGAGACGGGCCTTACGGGCGACGTGGTGGCGCTCCTTCATGGGGCCACCAAGGACGAACTCCTCGCTGCGGCCAAGACCGTTGCGGAGCAGTCCCAGAAGCGGGGTGGTGGGCTTCCGTCGAGGCCCCGCGCGAATCTCAAGACCGGTCAGGAAGTGGCGGGTGAGCCGGAGGTCACTGACCCGCTCAAGCTCGCCGCTGCGATCAAGCGGCGACTGTCCTACTGACGGCCGCTCAACTACTAGGAAAGGTGCCGCATGCAGGCTACCGAAAAGGGCATTCTCAAGCCCGAAAAGTGGGCGGGCCAGTCTCTCGGGCTGCTCGCTGACGAACTGCTCCTCGCTGGCCTGGTGTCCCGTGACGCGGGCTCCAACTTCACGGGCGCGGCTGGCGACACGGTCAACATCAAGCGCCCGACCAAGCTCAAGGCGCGCGGCCAGTCGATTGACGAGAACCGCAAGGGTACGGCGATCACTGAAGACCGCCTCGCCGAGTGGAAGATCTCCATCAAGCTGACCGACGAGGTGTACAGCGCGGTCAAGCTGACCTCGGCCGAACTGACCCTGGACGTCGAGAACTACGGCGCTCAGGTCATCTCCCCGCAGACCTCGGCGGTCGCCGACGACATCGAGCAGCGGCTTGCCAAGACCTTCGACGCGGTGGCGTCCGTCGAGAAGATCGACGAGGCGAAGATCGGCACCGAAGAGGCGGGCCGCGAGGTCCGGCGCGTGATGATCCAGCTCCGCAAGAAGCTGAACGACGAGGGTGTCCCGGCTGCGGGCCGAAACCTGGTGATCGGCACCGAGGTTGAGGCCGCGATCCTCGGGGACGACCACCTGACCAAGGTCAACGAGTCGGGTACCGGCGAGACCCTGCGCAACGCCACGATTGGCAACCTGTACGGCTTCCGCATCGTCGTGTCGCAGCACGTCGACCCGAAGCGCATGGTTGCGTACCACCCGACCGCCTTCATGCTCGTGACGCGCGCCCCGGCGATTCCGTCCGGCGGCCCGGTCGGCTCTACGTCCAGCTTCGGCGGCGTCGCGCTGACCGTCCAGAAGGACTACAACCCGACGTCCCGGTCTGAGCGTTCGATCATCAACACTTTCACCGGCATCAACGAGGTCAAGGACATCCCGAAGGCCGCGTACAAGACCCTGACCGGCAACGAGACGTTCGAGGCGCTTGAGGGCAAGGCCAAGCAGATTCGCGCTGTCGCCGCGACCATCGGCGCGAAGGCCAAGTAGGGGCTCCCGTGGCTGAGTCTCTGGTCTCCGTCGAGGAGTTCGAGGCCCGGCGGGTTGAGCCGTTCACCGAAGAGGCCCGCAAGCGCGCGGACTTGCTCCTGACTGACGCATCCGAGCTGGTGCGCGAAGCAGTGCCCGCGGCCGATCTGACGCGGGCGAACTGCCCGTTCACGGTGCGGGTGCTGATCATGCGGCTCGCGGGCCGTGCGATCGACAACCCCACAGGGGTGGCGTCCGAGTCCGTTGGTGACTACTCGTACCGCGTCGCGCGGCAGTACACGAACGGGCTCTTCCTCGCACCGGACGAAGTGACGGCGCTGGAGAAGGCTGTCGGTGTCTCGCCGCTGGTCATGGCCCCCGTGGGGGTCGGCTACGACGACGAGGTGTTCCGCCGGTTCTCGCCGATCGGGACGACCAACGCGGACGGGGTGACCTGGATCAAGTGAACCTCGCCGGAATGCTGGTCGACGCGGTCACGGTCGCCCGTCGACGGGAGAAGGGCAAGGACCGGTACGGCGCTCCGTCGTACGAGTGGGTCAAGGACCCAAGTCCCGTGCGCGGGCGGCTGATCTACCCGTCATCGCGCGAGGAGAACACCCGCCGCGACGCACAGGTTGAGGCGGCGTTCGTCGTGCTCGACCCCCGGGCCGCAGTCGACGGCCGGTGTCGGCTCCATCTAGCAGGACATGCCCAGCCGTTCGAGGTCGACGGGGCCCCGCTTCCGCAGCGGACCCGCTCCGGCTGGGTCCACCACCTTCGCGTGAAGGTGCGACGAGTGGAGGGGTAGTTGGCGACTCGCGTCGTTCTCGACCGAGCTGCAATCGAGCAGCTTTCGGACTCGGACATGGTCCGATCGATGCTCAGGGTCAAGGGGCGGGCGGCTGCGTCGGCGGCGGCCAGGCGCTCGCCGGTCCGTACGGGGGACTTCCGGCGGGCCGGGTTCAAGGTGTCGGTGAAGAAGCGCTCGACGCGCGAGGGGCGGTATCTGACGGCCCGTGTCCTGGCGAAGGACAAGGCGGCGAACGTCATCGTCCTCGGGTCGTCCAAGTCGCGCCGGAAGCGGCACCAGGTCTTCAACGTCGGGGACTTCTCGTGAGCCTGCCGGTGGTCATCTTCCCGGACGTCGAGGCACTGACCCTGTCCCATCTGCGGACGGTCCTGCCGGAGTTCGCGGGCGGCGTCGAGCTGCCTTCTGACTGGACGCCGACCAAGGGTCGGGTGTTCGTCACGGTCGAGCGCAACGGCGGCGTCACGAAGTGGCCCGTGCTCGACCAGGCCGTGTTGGCGCTCTACGCGTACGGCGCTGACCGGGCCGAGGCGCTGGACCGCCTCTCTGAAGTCATTGGCCACATCTTCGCGATGCCGGGGGCGGCTCGCGGTGTGGCCCGTACGTACACGATCGCGGGCATCCAGTTCACGCCCGACCCTCTCACTGACGCGCCGCGTTGGTACGCGTCGGTCGGTGTGGCTGTGCGCCCGAAGTAGTTGGAAAGGGCCGCACGTTGGCTACCAAGCAGGATTACAACAAGGATGCGGTGACCGTTGCGTCGGTCGGCCGGATCTACGTCGCCACGGAGGCAGATGGCGCAGCGTTCGCGGGAGTCGAGGACCTGACGGCGGAAGACTCCAAGTGGACTTCCCTCGGTCTGTTCGACGCCGAGACGGGCGTTGAGCACGCCTTCGAGGAAGAGACACAGGACATCAAGTCCTGGCAGCAGGGCACCGTTCGGACCATCGTTACGTCCCGTGACCTCACGCTGAAGTTCTCGGCGCTGGAGACGAGTCCGCGCACCCTGGAGCTGTTCTACGGCCTTGCGCCGGGCTCGATTCAGGACGGTGCGTCGTTCGAGTGGCGCATCGGTGCTGCGGCCAAGCGCGAGCGATTCGCGGCCGTCATGGTGCTGGAGGACGGTGACACGGTGATCACGTGCCATCTGAAGTCGGCGCAGGTGTCGGAGGTTGAGGCCCCGAAGTTCACCGCGTCCAACGCCGTCATGTGGGGCATGACCGTCAAGGCCCTCGGCTCGGAGTACGAGACCGGCAAGGGCTCGGACCTCGCTGCCTGGAAGTTCGAGAAGGGCGGCACCTCGGGAAACGCGTAAAGCCCGCACGACCTACAAACGTGCGGGCGACGCGCCCCGACATTGCCAACCAGCACCCGTGGAACGTAGACGTCTCGTGGGACTGGCAACCCGGCATCGTCTACCACGTGTTCACGTGGAAGCACGGCGGCCAGCCTGAAGAGGAGCCTGACGACCGCGTAGACACGATGCGGGACCCCGTGACGGTCTCGCTCGACGAGAACGAGGGCCCCGGGGAGTTCCACGTCGGCGTCAAGGCCGTTCGCGTCGGCGAGACGCTGGCGTCCGACATGGCGGAAGCGTCCCTCGTGACGCTGCCGTGGCCCCGAGAGGGCGAGTAAGGCAAGGGCGGGCGCTGCGAGTTGCGGCGTCCGCCTTTCCCGCGGTGGGACCAAGGTCCCGCCGGCGGAGAGGACCAACGTCCCCCGCGGAGAGAGTACGACTTCCGGAGCCGTCCTAGGTGGGGGCGGCTCCGGCGAACCACCTACCCACCAATGGAGATTGAGCATGAGCAAGCCCAACAAGTCCCGCATGAAGCTGGCCACCCTCCGCGCCCGCGCGGCCGAGAACGCCTGTGCGGCGATCGAGTTCGAGGGCGTGGACGGCGTCGAGTACTCCATCCCGGCCCCCCAGTTCTGGCCCGACTCCGCCCATGAGGCGGCGGCCCGCGAGGACGTGCCGGGCCTCGGCCGGGCCCTCCTCGCCGACCAGTACGAGCATTTCACCAAGGGCGGCGGCCGGTCCGCTGACCTCATGCTGGTCGTGCAGGAGTACGCCGAGCAGCAGGGCGTGACCGTGGGGGAATCCGAGGGCTCGCAGAGCTGATCGAGTCGCGCGGCGACGACCTGGACGCGGACTTCCAGCGCTTCTACGGCCTGGACGTCCGCGACGTGGGGTCGCCCTCGCTGACGTGGGGGCGCTTCGCGAGTCTCGTCGAAAGGTTGCCGGTCGAGGGCGCGTTCGTACGGGCGCAGCTCTCGCCGGACGAGGTCATCTGGTCGTCGCTGGACTCCCAGCTCGGTGCGAGCACCGTGGAAAACCTCCGCGTGACGAACTACCTCCTGGGCGCGCTGCTGTGCGCTCACGGAGCCAAGGAGAACCCCGTTCCGGAGCCTGAGCCGATCTACCGGCCGGGCGTCGAGCGGCGGCAACAGAAGCAATCTCAGGGACTGTTGTCGCTCGCTGAACGCATGGGTGCGACACGTCCCCGCATCACGTAGGGGGGTGTCGATGGCGGGTGCAATGAAGGTGGGCACCGCCTTTATCGATCTTCAGGCGCGCGGCGACAAGCTGTTCTCGCAGATCACGACGGCCGCGAACGCAGCCTCGCTGCGGGCCGGTAGGGACCTGAACGCTGGGGTCACGCAGGGGCTTTCCGGCGTGAGTGCGGCGGTGGCCCGGTCGGGCGTGCAGATCGGAGCCATGGGCAACTCGGTTGCCCGTACCGGCGAGCAGATCCGGTCGGCAGGCCAGCGCTTCCAGTCATGGGCGGCCCCGGCCGCTGCTGCGGCATCGTCCATGCGCCCGCTGGTCCTGGGCGTCACTGCCCTCGGCGTCGGTGTGGTCAAGACGGGCATGGACTTCGACACCGCCATGGCGAAGCTGATTGGTGTCACGGGGGCACCTGCCCGCGAGATCGCGGCACTTGAGGCCAAGGCCCGCGAGCTGGGCGCGACGACGAAGTTCTCGGCCACCCAAGCAGCCGACGGCATGGGCTTCCTGGCCATGGCCGGTATGAAGACGAACGAGATTCTGGCGGTCACGCCGAGGATGCTCGACCTCGCGTCGGCGGCGAACATGGACCTGGCCCGCACGTCGGACGTCGTCACCAACGTGATGTCCGGCATGGGCCTAGGGGTCGACCAGGCGGGCCGGGCGGTCGACGTCATGGCCGCTGCGGCGACCCGGGGCAACGTCGACATTGAGATGTTGGGCCAGTCGTTCAAGTACGTCGGCCCGGTCGCCAAGTCCTTCGGCATGTCGCTGGAAGAGGCGGCGGCCTCCATGGCTGTCCTCGGCGACAACGGCATTCAGGCCGACATGGCGGGCACGGCCCTTCGGGGCATGCTCACGCGCTTGAACGACACGTCGGGCAAGGCGCAGAAGATCGCCAAGAAGTACGGGATCGAACTCAGCGACCAGAACGGCAAGTTCATCGGGCTGACCGCGTCGGTCAACGAGTTCGCCAAGGCGGGCGTGACGACGTCGGACGTGATGACGGCGTTCGGCCAGCGCGCCGGACCGGCGTTCCTGGCGCTGATGGGCGACGCGTCGCGGGAGAAGTTGAACCGCCTCAACGGCGAGATGCTGAAGTCCGAGGGCGCGGCCCGCCGGATGGCGCAGGCGTACGAGGAGAGCGCTAAGGGCCAGCTGCTCACGTTCCTCTCGGCGGTCCAGGAGCTTGGCCTCAAGCTCTGGGACGGCGGCCTACGCGACGCCTTCAACGGTTTGATGCGTGGGCTCACGAGCCTCGCTCGCTGGTTCGGCACTCTGCCGAACGGGGTGCTTCAGACGGTGGCGGCAGTCGCCGGTCTGACCGTGGGACTCTCGGGTCTCCTCTGGACCGTCGGCAAGGCTGGCGGGCTGCTGAGGGGCTTCGGCTCGACGGTCGTAGCGGGCGGCGCTGCCGTGTCTCGCTTCGGCGGTGCAATCGCGGGCGGCGCGTCCGGATTCGCTCGCTTCCGCCAGGGGCTCACGAACAGCTCGTCGGCGTTCTCGGCGTTCGGCGGGACTGCTGGCAGGGCCGGTCAGACCGTGGGACGGGCGACAAGGGGCATGAGCGCCGCTGTGGCGGCCTCTGGGGGCGGCTTCCGAGGGTTCTTCCGGGTGGTGGGCCGTGGGTTCGTCACAGCGGCTCGTACGGCCGTCACGCAGGCTGTCCGGATCGCGGGCGCAGTGCTCACGGCCATGGGTCCGATCGGATGGGCCATCGCGGCGATCGTCGCCGTGGTGGCGGCGTTCAAGAACTGGGACAAGATCAAGGAATGGGCGGCCAAGGCGTGGTCGTGGATCGCTGATCTTGGAAAGAAGATCTGGGAGTTCGCCCAGCGCATTCCCGAGTACCTGGCGCAGGCTGGCGACTGGATCGTCCGGACGGTGTCCGAGTGGGGCCCGAAGATCTGGAGTTGGGTCAAGGACGCTGCTGCGGCAGCGCCCCTGAAGCTCGCTCAGTGGTCCGTCGCCCTGCGGGCCGGGCTGCTGGCGATCGGCCGCCGTATCGGCGAGTTCGTCGCCGACTGGGCACCGCGCGTCTGGGAGTGGCTGAAGGCCGCTGCGGCGGCGGCCCCGGGGAAGCTTGCCCAGTTCGGCGAGTGGGTCAGGGGCGGCCTCGCGTCCATCGGAGGCAGGATCGCTGAATGGGTGGGGGAGTGGGCCCCCAAGGCGTGGGACTGGTTGGTCAAGGTCCGTGCCGAGGCTCCGGGCAAGATCGCCGAGTGGGGCCGCTCGATCTGGGACGGACTCGGCCGGATCGCGGATGAGATCGGCGACAAGCTGTCCGAGTGGCACGAGCGGATTCGGTCGACACTTGAGCGGGCTAAGCCGATCATCGTCGCGAAGATCGGCGAGTGGAAAGACGCGGCCATTCGCAAGATCCGTGAGTGGGCGCAGTCGGCCCCCGAGGCGATCGGCCAGTTCACGCAGAAGCTCACCGACAAGCTTCGCGAGTGGGCGGACAAGATCCCCGGCATCGTGCAGGGTTGGGCCGATCGGCTCGTCGAGTGGCTGAAGAAGCTTCCCGAGACCATCAAGGGTTGGTTTGCTGGCGGTGACGCCGAGAGCGCCGGTAAGGACGGCGGGCGGCTGACCGGTGGCGGCATCGTCGAGGGTGCGGCCGACGGCGTGCGTGAGAACCGGCAGAGCATCGTTTCGGCGCTGCTCGACATCGGTTGGGAGCTGGTCAAGGCTCTCGCGCAGGTTGGTATGGAGCTGGCGGCGCAGATGCCGGGCATCATGTTCCGGCTCGCGGGCTCGCTGTTGTCGGCAGGTGCTCAGCTTGTCGGCACGTTCACCCGGGTTGCCTTCGAGGCTGGTTGGGGATTCGTCCGCACGCTGGGCGAGTACCTGATGGGCCTCCCCGCACGGATCGCCGGCTGGCTGGGCGGCATGGTGATATCGGCGGCCGAACCTCTCGGTCGGTGGGTCTCCGAAGCGGCCCGCAAGGCGGGGGAGTTCGTGGGCCGGATCGTGGGGTGGGTCACCCAACTGCCGGGACGCATCGCGGGCTTCCTGTCCCGGATGGCGTCGAGCGCTGCAACGACCCTTTCCCGCTGGGTCTCTGACGCGGCCTCCAAGGCCGGTCAGTTCCTCTCGCGAGTTGCCTCCTATGTGGGGCAGCTTCCCGGGCGCATCGCGGGCTTTCTGTCCCGGATGGCTTCCTCGGCGGCGTCGACCCTCGGCCGGTGGGTGTCCTCGGGCGCGCAGTCGGCCAGCCAGTTCCTTTCGCGGGTGGCGTCATACGTGGCGCAGCTACCCGGCCGAATCCTCGGGATTCTCGGGCGGCTTCCGGGTATGGCGCTGAACGCGGGCCGGAACATGATCAGCGCCATGATCCGGGGCATCAACTCCATGGTGGGCTCCCTCATGAGCCGTGCGAGCAGCATCGTTCGCAACGTGGCCAGCAAGCTGAACCCGGCCAACTGGTTCAGCCCAGGATCCCCGGTCGACTGGCTTGAGGGGGCGGACGGTGGACTGGTGCCCCCGGGCCCGGCTCCGGAGGTGCAGGCGGCCCCGCCGGTCGCGTACGCGGCCGCTGGCCCCTCCCTGGTGGATGCGGTCGGCGGCGTGGGTTCGGGCCTGTCGCGGTCGGTCGGCGCTGGTCTGTCGGCCGCGATGGTGGCCCCGCTGACGGCTCTTGAGCGGTCGGCGAAGCACCGGCGGAATTCCGCTGGTGAGCGGCCGGTCAACAACATCACGGTGAACGCGAACACGAATGCGGACGCGGCCGACATCGGTCGTGACGTGGCGTGGGCGCTGCGGACTAGTGGGAGGTAGGCGGGTGCTCGCACCGAGGAGCCGCGAAGAGCTTCGGAATCTGGCGGCCATGCGTTCGGCGCGGCTCCCGTGGGCTGATCAGCCGTGGACGCTGACCTATGGGGGAGTGCTCCTTGGTGGGGCATCCCCCCTGGTTCTGAGTGAGGTTGAGGGTCTGGCGGCGATGCCGGACGTCAAGGACTTCGACCTAGAGCTGATCGGGTTGGACGGGCTTCGGCCGGGCCGGGACTACATGAGGGGCCGCACGGTCACCATGTCGTTCCAGGTGCTCGCGGACAGCTCCGAACACTTGGATCTGGTCATGGGCGAAGTCATGGCGGCCTTCTCGCACTCCCGCGAGGAACGACCGATGCGCTTCAAGTTCCCGGGAGTTGCCCAGGGGGCGACAGCGGAAATCCGCGGGCGTGTCCGGAAGCGGTCGGCGGTCATGGACGACATGTACGGGGTGTACGTGCCGACCGTCGACGTGCAGTTCGAGTGCACGAGCCCGTACGTGCAAGGCGTCGGCAAGATCCGGCGGCGGCTGGAGACGCTGACGAACTACCGTCGCGGCGGAACGGAGTTCAGTGACTCACTCGGGCTCCCCGTGATGCCGCTGGCCATCCCTGACAACGGGGGTGGCGAGGGGTATGAGACGGCGTGGGTCACGAACGGCTCGTTGGAGCCGTGTGACTTGACGGTGGTCATCAACGGCCCGGTGGCTGGCCCGAGGGTGCGTGCGCGCCGTGAGGCGGAGACCCCGGGCGGCCAGCCGTGGGAGGGCATTGCGGGCGTCGCCGACGACGTCGAGGTGCAGAGCGGGGAGCGGGTCGAGTTCACGTTCCCCCATGCCGACGGTGTCGAGCCGTCCGCTGCCCATATCCGGCTCGACGGCGGGCGGCATCCGCTGACGGTGACGGGCAGCTCGCCGACGCTGGCGGCCGGTCGCTCGTACGAAATCACGGCGGAGTACGCCAAGTCATCAAGTCAGGCTGCGCCCGCCGGGTACGTCGAGTGGCAGCCGGGAAGGTACGTGTGAGTACGACAGTCTCGTTCCAGGACGGGTCTAGCTACCCGGCCGAGGTGTGGCGGCGCATGTTCGGGTCGATGCAGGACTACGCCGTTGGCGTGGACTCCGCCGACTCGTTCAGTGTCACGATTCAGGGCACTGACGCGTACGTGTCGGCCGGTCGTGGCTGGGTTCGGGATACGCGTGGCGGCGTGTACTGGATCGAGTCGGACGCCCCCGCCCGTGTGCCGCTGACGGACAACCAGGGCTGGTTGGTCGCGCAGGTCTTCGAGAAGAAGGACGGCAACACGGTCAACGATCTGGTGTTCCGGCGCGTCGACAAGCTGGCGACGGCTCCGCGCGCGCTCGCGCTCGGGTACTACTCGCGCAGCGAAGGCCAGCCGTTCAAGTGGGCCGACCATCGTTTCGTGCGCCCGGGCGACGCCGCGAACAGGCTCCTGAATCAGTACCTGTTGACCCGTACGGGACCGGCTGCAGCCCGGGTGCCGGACGAGCGTGACGCAGAAGTCTTCCGTGCCGGTACGCAGTACACGGACATGCGGACGGGCGTGCGCTACGTGCGCCAGGACGACGGCAACTGGTTCCGCGACGGGAACCGAATCCACGTCAAGGACAGTCCTGCGGCACCAGCTGGTGTTCCGGCGGGTGACCTCCTGGTGCGCACGGACGTCATGAAGCTCTACGAGATGCAGGGGGCGGCGTGGGTTGAGGTCGGCACGATCCGGGGTGACCAGGGCCCGCCGGGCACTCTGGAGCTGAACTCCGGCGGCATGGTGAAGGGGTCGTTCGCCGTGGAGGCCCCGCTAGGCGGCGCGGACCTGTTCAAGGTCCAGACGGCTACTGACTGGGTTGTCGGAGTCGACGGCAAGGGCGCGCTGAACTCCCACTTCGGCATCGTCGCGCAGTGCGGCGACGGCGTGGCGCGCCCGCTGGTCGTCCAGAAGAGTGACGGCACGTCGGCGCTGGAGGTGCGGTCGACGGGCGCGGTCGAGCTGCCGACGGGCAACCTGTACGCCACCCGGAACGTGCGCCTGGGCGATGCCAACGACGAGTTTGGCGGGGGCTCTAACGTCCTCGCACTGGCGAACAGCCCCAAGGTGCCCACGGGGGCCGTGAAAGGCGGCGTGGGGCTGTTCGCGCGCTCCGGCGAGCTGTTCGTCCGTACGGCATCGGGCGAGAAGAAGGTTGGGGACAGTGACATGCTCCTCGTCGGCGACGGTCCGCCGTCCCCGGTCACCTTCTATGCGCCGGAAGTTGAGGACGCCGAGAGCTTGCCGGTCGTTGAGGGCGAGGACCAGGAGGAGGACCTTGGGCCCTTCGCCGGCGGGGCCGAAGGTCCCTCCGCGGGGGAGGTCCCCCATGTCGGTTGAGACGGGCGCAACTTACTCCGATCGGCGTACGGGCAAGCTCTACTCGCTGTCGCCCAAGGGCACGTGGGACGACCAGGCTCGAACTCCCGTGGCGCGGACGGCGTGGGCGTCGGGGGCGATCGCTCTCCCGCCCGGCGCGGGTTCGTCGGGCAACTCGGACGTGAAGCCGTACGCGCTGATGTCGTTCGGGG
Source organism: Streptomyces sp. NPDC001941 (assembly GCF_040296945.1). NCBI lineage: Bacteria > Bacillati > Actinomycetota > Actinomycetes > Kitasatosporales > Streptomycetaceae > Streptomyces > Streptomyces sp. NPDC001941. The sequence goes on from NZ_JBEOYE010000036.1 coordinate 51,243, forward strand.
CGGTCGGCTACCCGCGCGTTCTCCTGGCGGTGGCTCAGGTCCACGTCGAGGGGAAGCAGGCGTGGAACGCGACCTACTGCCATGTGGCCGTTGGGCTGGACGGTGAGGCCCCGACGGTGCGCGCGAACGCTATCCGTGAGGTGACGGCGGGCTACATCGCGGGCAACGGCACGGACGGCGGGTCGGCCGTCTCGTACGCGATGGACATCCCGGCTGGGAAGTCGGTCCAGGTCGCCGCGAACGTCTCGCTGACTGCCGTCACGGCCGCACCCGGCCCCAACGTGAACACGAGCCGCGACCGGACGTTTCTGACCGCGACTCTCTACCCTGCGAGGTGACTTCGTGCCCAACCCTGGTGCGCGCTACGTAGACCGGCAGACCTGCAACCGCTACTACGCCAACCCGGCGGGGATGTGGCAACCGGTCAGCTACACCAACGGCGCGGAGCTTTACGGCTACGACCTGGCGGTCGACCGTGAACTGACGGCGGCCCACATGGACAAGTGGACGAACCTCATGAACACGGCGTGGATACCTCCGGCCCCGTACGCGCGGGTGGCGGTCATCCGCGCCGGGTACCACGCGGCCGGTTGGGGCGGGACCGTCGTGGAGTCGGCCGGAATCGCGCTGGCCGACCAGTACGAGGGCGGGGCGGCAACGGCGCGAACCGAGCTCTGGCGTCAGTGCTATTGGGTGTCAGGGGCGGGAGCTGAGATCGCGTCGTCGTGGCAGATCAGCGCCAACAGCAAGCCGGTACGGCTCGTACTGCAAGCCAACTTCCTGAAGAACCCCGGCATTGGGTCGCTGCCTGCCGGGTTCGTGTACCGGGTGGCCAAGGGCACGACCACGTACCTGCGTGTGTCGCTGCACGAGCTGAAGGGGTGAGCATGGCTGCGGAGGCAGGGGCAACGTACTTCGACCGCAAGGCGGGTGTGGAGTACGTCAAGCGGGCTGACGGCACATGGGTGCCGGTACAGGCGCAGCGGGGTGCGCAGTGGTTCGAGATCAAGGCCAATGCCGGATACCGCATTTCGAGCGAGTATCCGGCTAAGGCGGTCATCGCGTCGGGTGTGGTTCCGGCGGTGGCCTGGCCCCGGATACTTGAGATCAACGCGAAGTACTCCGCGCCGCGCGAGGCGGGAACGGGGCTGCCGAGCAAGGGATCGGTGGCGATTCTGGCGGCGGTAGTCGACGGGGTGGAAACCAAGTTGGGCACGACGGACCAACCGCCGCCGTGGAACAACCGCATCTACGGGCAGGTGAACGCCGCGTTCCTCCTGGCGGCCGGTAAGGCGGCGACGATCCGGTTCGAGGGTGCGCTAGTTGGCGGATCGGGCCAGCGGTTCACGTGGGACGGCCGTATCGGGTCGTACGTGCGAGTGGCGGCCCTGCCACTCGTGTAGGCAAGGGAGTTGAGGGCACCAGCGGAATTCCGCCGGTGCCCTCTGGTGTGGAGTGGTGCATGCAGGACGATTACCCGCTCACCTGGGCGTACCGGGTGCTGCTCTGGAAGTACTGGCCGCTGGCCAATCCGGATGCGGCGGCATTTCAGCAGCGACCGGGTTCGATTGCGGGTGCTGGTGACAACCCGCCGCCGAACAAGACGTTCATCCCGGCTGCCGTGTCTGTGACGTACACGCTGGACGCGCCCGCGCAGGCGTCCGTGACGCTCTCGCTCGACGAGGTGCTGAAGGCCGCGCCGGACTTCGAGCCGTACAAGTACTGCTTTGCGGTGGCCCGGGTGCTCGACCGGGGCGCGCCGATCACTGACCAGTACGTCGAGGATGAGTCCATGTCGACGACTGTTCCGGGGTCTTCGCCGATCATCTTCGGGGGGCCGGTCTGGAACGCTCAGGCGGGAATTGTGGACCGGACGCTCACGCTCGACGGTCGCGACTTCCTGTCGTTCTACGAGCGCCGGTTGGCGTCACGGGGAGGGCAGTTCCAGACCATTGACCGCAAGCCCTCGGTGCTCCTCCAGGAGATGTTCGACGACGCGAACGCGAACTGGGGGATCGGCACGCTTTACAGCCTCGCCGACGGGCCCAAGCACCCGACGTGGCGGTACCGCAAGTACATGCGCTTTCAGGAGACGTTGGCTCAGAAGGCGTACGCCATGGCGGACATGCCGGGGGATGAGGGCTACTACCTGCGCTGCAAGGCGTTCGTCTCGCCAGGCAAGTTCGATGGCGACGCGACGAGTTGGAACCTGCCCATCCTGCGACACGTCGTCATCGCGACCGGGACCCGCAAGCCGGAATGGCTGAACGGGCGGACGGGAACGAGCAAGGACGTTGAACTCACAGCCGGTCGGAACTGCGAGATCACAGACGTGCACGTGGACGGCACCGGCTACTCCTCGGTGGGTTACGTGATCGGGGAGCGGCCCGCCGACGAACTGTCGGACCCGACGTACGTGCGGTGGGACAACGACGACCAGAAGGCCGTGTTGCCCATCCAGGACACCATCGTGAACGCGCAGACGGGCAAGTCGGATGCGGACATGAAACGGCTGGCGCGTCAGGCGGTGTCGTTCGGCCGGGACGCGACGATCACGCCGAAGGTGGTGACGTACCCGCGCATGTTCCTGCCGGAGATCCTTGACCCGAACACCGGCCGAAACAAGGTGAAGCTGACGGCCCGTGGCGAGCACGCGATCGGCGGTGCTGCCCAGTGGGGCGCGCTGGACAAGGCCCCGTACGTGATCGTTCAGGCCAAGCTTCAGGTGATGCATGACGGCAGCGACCGGATGGAGCTGGAGTTGGCCCAAGAGTCCAAGTTCCTGACCGCGCCCGGAAAGGCAGCCTGATGGCCGACTACCGCTTGTTCGACCCGGACTTGGGCCGCTACTTGCGACATCTGGAAGAGCGCATCGCGCTGCTCGAATCGCGTTGGGATACGCCCCCGTCTGCCAAGTCGGCGGCCCTGGCGGCGAGCGCTCCGCGGGTCGCCCGCGTCTCGCTGGTGAAGCGTTCGGGCGTGCCTACTGGGAGCCGTCGGCCGGACGGCCGGATCACGAACATCCCTGAGGGCATGTGGCCCTGAGTTGAAACCCACATCGGCCCCCGTCAGTTGGCGGGGGCTTTCGCATGAGAGGACGCATGGCAACCAACACCGAGACCCTGTTCAGCGAGGCACGCAAGCACATCGGGTACGCGCCCGGCCGTCGGCAGCCAACGAAGTTCGGTCGCTGGTACCGAGACACGATTGCCCGCGACGGGCAGTCGTATTGGGTCGCTGCGGCGTGGTGCCAGATGTTCGTGTCGTACGTCGCGTACGTGACCGGGAACCGGGACGTCATCCCGATGACGGCGAGCTGCGGGAGCTGCACGAGCTGGTTCAAGTCGCGCGGCCGGTTCGGCTCGACGCCGCGCGTCGGCGCGCTGGTCATGTTCGGCGCTGGCGGCGGTGACCACGTCGGCTTCGTCGAGTCGTTCACGGCAAAGACCATCACGACGATTGAGGGCAACACGAACCCTGCGGGCAACATCGCGTCGGGCATGGGCTGCTACCGCAAGACGCACTCGCGCTCTTCGAGCTGGATTCACGGCTACTGCTACCCCAACTACTCGGGCACCAGCGGAATTCCGCCGGTGGTTCCGTCGACGGGCGGTGTTGTGACGGTGGACGGTCTCCGCTACGGGTCGGGGGCCAAGGGGGCGCACATCACCGAGCTTGGCCACCTGCTCGTGCGCGCCGGTTGCGGCCGGTACAAGCAGGGTCCCGGCCCGTCGTGGGGCGAGGCCGACCGGGCGTCGTACGAGGCGTGGCAGCGGAAGTGCGGGTTCTCCGGCCGTGACGCCGACGGCATCCCGGGGCCGACCACGCTGCGGAAGCTCAAGGCGACGTACGGCGCGAAGGCGCGCGTGCACACGGTCGTTCGGGGCGACACCCTCGGCGGCATCGCGAAGCGCTACGGGCTGACGCTGGCGCAACTCCTCGCGCGGAACCCCGGCATCAAGAACGCGAACGTGATCACGATCGGCCAGAAGGTGAGCGTGTAGTGGGCGAGCGTGAGCGGGACCCCCTCGGCGTCACCATCGGCACGCGCGAGATCTATGACGCGGTGGTTGGCCTGCGCGACGACGTGCGGTCGCTGACGCACGAACACGCGATGACGCGGCGCGAACTGGCTGACCATGAGGCCCGCTTGCGCGCGATCGAACGGTACAAGTACGCCGTGCCGCTGACTGGCGTTACCGCCGTCGGCGGCGCGGTGGCCGCTCTCATAGCGGCCTTTGGGAAGGGGTAGACGTTGGACCTGGTGGAAGTTCGCGGGCGGGTGTTCGCGCCGGACGGCGGCCCGGTGCCCGGCACCATTTCGTTCTATGTGCCAGCGGGAGCGTTCATCCCCGGTGGCTACTTGGGGCCTCGGGAGTTTACGGCGAAGGTGGACGACGACGGCCGGTTCGCGGCGCAGCTGCTGCCTGGTGACCTTGTCGGCTCGAACCCCCAGGAGTGGGCTTACTCCGTCGTGCTGCGGTTGGAGGGGTGTGACCCGAAGCGGTTCATGTCGTTCGTGTCGCGGAAGTACGCGCCGGACGGCGTCGATTTCTTCGACACGGTGAACTCCGACCCGCTCAACCCCAACTTTCTTCCGGTGCACGGTCGGGACGGCGAGCGCGGGCCGAAGGGTGACCCGGGCGAGAAGGGCGACCCCGGCGGCCCGCCCGGCCCGGAGGGGAAGCAGGGCCCGCAGGGGCCCGCTGGAGAGCCCGGGAAGGACGGGGCGGAGGGAAAGCCCGGCCTGGCCGGTACCGACGGCCAGAGGGGCCCCGAGGGCCCTCCCGGGGCCGACGGGGCACCAGGACGTGACGGGCGAGACGGAACGGACGGCGCACGAGGACCTGAAGGGTCGCAGGGGCCACGCGGGTTGGACGGCCCGCAGGGCACCGAAGGCGTACAGGGACCTCGGGGTGACCAGGGTCCCGCCGGCGAACGGGGCGAGCGCGGCGAGAAGGGCGACCAAGGGCCTCCGGGAGTAACGGACTTGGTGAGCTACCAGGGGCCCGCGGCTCTCAACTGGAAGCCGGAGTGGGGCGATTTCCGAAACCAGAACCTCACCCTTGCGGTTGTGGGCCGCCCTACCGACAGTTCGCTTTTCCAGGTCTACTCACACGACGGCAACACTGCCTTCCAGGTGAACGCGCACGGCGAGTTCGTGGCGTGGAACGCGGCCAAGCTGCGGGACCTGCGCATCATGGACGCCGCGAGCGGTGCGGGCGACAAGGTGACGTTCACGAACGTGCCCGCCGACTTCAACGAGCAGCCCCCGCCGGGCTCCATCTACGTGTACGCCAAGGACGGGCACTTGATGGTGCACACCGAGCGGGATGGTGTGGTGCCGGTCAGCGAGATGCTGTGTGACATGAAGGAAGGCACTGGCGTCGTGCCGGACGACTGCCGCGAAGCCGAGGGCAAGTTGGCAGCGCTTGAGGCGCGCGTGACCGAGCTGGCGGCGCGCCCGGTCGTCCACGTCGGCCAGGAGCCGCCCGCCAACCCTCGTGCTGGTGACGTGTGGGTGGCCCTGTGAAGGCCCTTCGCGTCCACTCCGCCGGGGCGTGGGCCGACGCTGCCCACATCCGCCGGTACGACGGCGGCCGGTGGGTTGAGGTTGAGCTGACGCCCGAGCCCGTGACCGGTGACGGCCCGCTACCGGCACCGACCGGGCTCACGGGCAAGAAGGACTCGCCCCTCTGGGGAGAGCACACGTTCACCTGGGACCCCGTGCCCGGCGCGACCGGCTATGCGGTGGCATGGTCCGACGCACTCACCGGCTCCGTCGAGACGACCGAGGCAACGCACCGCGTCCGGGGCGGACTCGACTGGGGCCGGAGCTTGACTGTGACGGTGTGTGCCCTCGGCCCCGGCGGCAAGGGGGCTCCGGCAACGGTGACCATCAAGAACGGATAGGTGGATGGATCTCAAGAACAACCCGGTGCTTGTCCGGGCCCTGGTCGTGGCGGTGTTCGCCTCCCTCGCCGGTTGGTTCCCGGCGCTCGCCGAGGTGCAGCACAGCGAACCGATAGTCGGCGGCGTGGTCGCCCTGGTGGTGCTCCTCGCCGGTTGGGACGTCCGGCGGAAGGTGACGCCGACTGAGGCGGCCGAAGCGGACGCGGAGCGCGCTCACGCGCAGGGGCGCGCACGCGGCAAGGCCGAGTGCTGCGATCACCCGCACGCCGACGACTCACGCCCGATCGATCTGCGGTCACGGAAGGACCGGGCCCGAATCGGCGAGTAGTACCCACCTCCCACTCACCCCGGTCGCAAGGGACGGCGACGAAGGGAGGCGGGGTGCGAGGAGTCGGCATCATCGGCCGGGCCCGCAGCGGCAAGGACGCCATTGCGGCTCGGCTGGTCAAGGAGCACGGCTACCGGCGGAGGGCGCTGGCAGACCCGTTGAAGCGCATGGCGCTGGACGTTGACCCTGTGGTCGGCTACGAGCCGGGGCACTTCGGTGCGCTGCCAGTGCGCCTTACGGCTGCGGTAGATCGTTGGGGCTGGGATGGGGTGAAGTCGCGATACCCCGAGGGTCGCCGGTTTCTGCAACGCCTCGGCACCGAGGGTGTTCGGCGTCAGTGTGGCGCTGACTTCTGGGTGCAACGGCTGCTTGATGACATCGAGAACGAACCGCGTGCGTGGGCTTACGAGCCTCCCCCCGTCGTGGTGCCGGACGTGCGCTTTGAGAACGAGGCGCGGACGCTCCGGGAAGCCGGTTTCGAGCTGTGGTTCGTTGACCGGCCGGGAGTCGTTGGCGATGGACACGTGTCCGAGAAGCTGGGCCCGGACCTGGCCCGGTTCGTGCTGCACAACGACGGCGCGGTAACTGACCTTCACCGCAAGGTGGATTCACTGATGACAAAGGACAACTGACATGCGCACAAAGCTGATTCGCACCCTCGGTGGTTACACCCGCACGGAGCACCGTGACGCACTCGCGGAAGCGGGCGCTCTGGACATGCCGCCGTACGAGACGGCGACCGACCGCAAGGCGCGTGCCGCCGAGGAGCTGGCCGCGCTCGACCGCGTCCGCGCCGAGGTGCCCGGGTTCCGGGACGGTATCCCGTCCATCAACCACGCCGTGAGCGTGTGACTCTTCGCCCCTGGTGGCTGGCCTCTGGCCGGTCGCCGGGGGCCTTTTTTCGTTCCCTCGGGACTTTGGTCACCAGCGGAATTCCGCTTGTCGAGTTCCGATGGATTGGGCCCTGCTGCCGGGGTACGGTGACGTCGAACCGCCGGGCATTCGGCCGGGGGTGGTGGACGCACGGCAAGGAACAGCGCATGTGGTACGGGAAGACCAGGACGGGCCGCGTCGAGCACTTCGGCGCGAGCCTTGCAGATGACAACGCCATAGAAGCCGGGAATGCTCTATGCGGTAAGCATCTGCCGGTGTCGGACCGTACGGATGTGCTGGGCGTGGTGAAGGTGGGCAAGCCGGTCCGGGTGCCCTCTTGCAAGGCGTGTGCGGTCAAGTTCAGAGACGGGAAGTACGCCGAGGTGCTGGCGGACTTCGTTCAGAAAGAGGCAGACATGGCGACGGCGAAGAAGGCCACGGCGGCGAAGAAGCCCACGGCCGCCCCGAAGAGCACGGCAGCGAAGAAGACCACGGCCAGCAAGTCGGCTGCGGCCGACCCTGCGAAGGCTTTGGAGCAGGTCCGCACCTTCGTCGAGGGCATGGAGGCCGACGGGTACAAGGGCGACGCGGACGCGGACGCCAAGACCGCCGAAGCCTTGATTCGGAAGATCGAGACGAAGGAGCGCGCGGGCTTCCGGACCCGTGTGAAGGCTGCTGTAGCGGCGGCCAAGGAGCGGCGGTCGACGGCGGTTGTGAGCAAGGAGACGACGGACCTCTCCGGGCTTGAGAACGCCGACAAGCTGATCAAGGAAGTCGGCGCAAAGGTCAAGGCGACCGGCGACGGGTTCGTCAAGGCCACGGCGACGGCTTACGAGGTGGCGCAAGCGCAGATCTTCGTGGCCATGCAGATGACCGACAAGAACGGCCGCATGGACTGGAACCTCGCTAGCGGCGGGTCCAAGGAGTTCTCGAACAGGGCGTACGCCGCCGGTGGCTACAGCCTGGAAGGCGTCGAGGAGGGCACCCCGGAGCACACGCGTGCGTACGCGGTGCAGCAGCAGGTTAAGCGTGCTCGCTCTCAGGCCCGCGTCGACATCATCCGGGCGCTGGACGCGACCGAGGAGTCTGAGCTTCACCCGCAGGTGAAGGAGGCCATTGCGGCCTATCCGGAGCTTCGCCCGTCGGCCGCCGTGTTCAAGCACTTCGACCTTCCCTCGGAGTCCGAGGGCGAGAAGAAGGCGTTGGCGCAGCGCACCGCCCGCGCTCTGTCCAAGGCGAAGGACGCGACGAACAAGGCCCTTGAGTCGGCTAAGGCTGCCTCTTCGTCCGACTCGGCCCGCTCTCAGCGTGCCAAGGAAGTCGTGGACAGTGCGGTTCAGGTGGCTGACGCGCTGCCCATCGACTTCTACGACGACATCGAGGGCGACGACCTGAAGAAGGTCCTGGCGGAGATCGCCAAGCTTGAGAAGTGGATTTCGGACGTCAAGGCGAAGCTTCAGGCGTAGACAGCCCTGTGCAGGCCCCGTTTCCCCACGGTGGGGGAGCGGGGCCCCTGAGCGTTGGGAGGGGCGTACATGCCCGCTAGAGAGGCCGAGAGGCCGGAAGAGCTGTACGACGTCCGTTGGGAACTGACGATGGACGGAGACGCGCAGGCCACGGCCGAGATTCTGCCGTCCGGCGGGGCGGCTGAGGCGGTCGGCTGGATGCGCGCGACGAACGAAGGCGGGTTCGAGGTGAGCGCTAGCGGCACCGGGTGGGTCCGTGTCAGCAACGTCGCGGCGGGTGTCGTGTTCGTGCACGGCTACCTTGCCGGGTGGGCGGCGGCCGAGGAGGACGCCGTCACCCCCTAGGAAGCCACACACGGCCGCCTGACGGCCGAACCCCCGCCCCCGGGTGTCCACGGACCCCGGGGGCTTTTTCGTGCCCGGAAACGGGCGCATGTCCCGCGGGGGACCTTCGACTCCGCCGGCGGGGGGCCAAGGTCCCGCCGCGGTGGACCGTTCGTCACCGAGCTGGCGGCCGTCGGCGGCGACGACCAGGCCCGCGCGAAGCGCTGGGCGGCAGCGAGAGAGACGGGGTGTAGGAGTGTAGGAAATGACCTGCATCCCACATTCCCTATGGAGTCTCTAAGGGATTGCCGGAAGCCCTGGTTTTCCTACACTCCTACACCGCACCGGCCGCTGTACCCCGCCCCCACTTGACCCCTCTGCAAGGCACGACGCCGACAGAGAGGGCAGCATGGCGAAGATCGCGACCATCAAGCGCGGGGGCTCCCGCCTCTACGTCTCGCCGACGGACCCCGGGGTCAAGTACCCGGGCGTGACCTCGGTAGTTGGGATGCTCCCCAAAGGCTTCCTGAGCTTCTGGTCAGCAAAGCTGGTCGCTGAAGAGGCAGTTGTGAACCTGCCTCACGTGCTGGGCATCGCCATGCGCGACCAGGACGCGGCTGTCGACTACCTCAAGCGCACCCCGAGCCGGTTCACGGCCAAGGCCGCCGATCTCGGCTCCGACGCACACGACCTCATGGAGCGCATGGCGCGCGGTGAGGACGTCCGCCGGACGCATCCCGACCTTGAGCCCCACCGGCAGAACTTCGCGGAGTTCCTGGACCGCTATCAGCCCGAGTTCCTGTCGCTGGAACAGGTGGCCTGGTCGGACACCCACCGCTATGCGGGCTCGTACGACTGGATCGCCCGCATCGTGATCGATGGCGTGCCAGAGATCGTCATGGGCGACAACAAGACCACGCGCAGCGGCATTCACGAGGACGTGGCTATCCAGCTCGCCGCCTACCGGTTCGCCGACCGGTACATGGACGGCGCTACCGGCGAAGAGGTGACCACGGTCAAGCCGTCGGACATCACCGGCGCTGCTGTCTTCCACTCACGCCCCGAGGGCTGGCGCTTTACTCCGGTGCGCGCTGACGAAGAGGTGTTCGGCGTGTTCCGAACCCTTCGTCAGGTCTTCGACTGGGACCGCGAGATGAAGAAGACGGTCATCGGCGACGACCTTCACAACACGCAGGTTGTGACGGGCACGGAGCGCCGGAAGCGCTGACGGGCTGTACCCCGCCCCCACTCAACCCCTTCGACGGAGGACGCGGCGACAAGCCGCCGAGCCGCGCTGACGCGCGCCCCTCTCGTCTCACCCCCCATTTCACAGCAGCTCTAAGGGAGTTCACATTGGCACGCCTGCGTATCTTCGACACCGATCCGGACGCGAAGCCGAAGCAGAAGTTCACCAACGACACGGTGGGCCGGTTCCGTTCGGGTCGGATGGTCGGAACGCGGCCTGAGTCGCTGAGCGAGTGGCGAGTCACGTCGGGTGACCCGCAGGTTGCCGCTGCGGTGGCGGAGCTGTACGGCGGCAAGCCGGAGGAGTGGGAGACCACTTCCGAGGACGCCATGGAGGTACTGACCGACGCCGACTCGGTGAAGGTCATCATCGACGGTACGAGCGCGATCCGTTCGCGCATGGTGCTGTGGGGCCGACAGGGGCCCATCCATGAGTGTGACGGGGTCTCGTTCCTCGGTCCCGAGGAGGACAAGGGCAAGCCGTGCGGCTGCCCCGAGCTGCTGGCGGACCGCAAGGCGGCGGCCAAGTCCGGCCGAGGCCCGGCCCCGTCCATCGAGATCCGGTTCCGGCTGGCCGACGATCCGGACCTCGGCATCTTCCGGTTCGTCAGTGGCAGTTGGGAACTGGTCAAGGTGCTTCACGAGCTGGAAGACAAGCTCGACCGCGTCGGCGAACCGGCGCTCTGCACGCTGCGCCTGGAGCTGGTCGAGTTCCAGACCAAGAGCGGCATTGACGTGGCGTACCGCAAGCCGGTCGTGGACGTGCACAAGGCGTACGGCAAGGCGATAGCTGACGACCCGTACACGTCTGAGCCCCCTTTCTAGGCAGCGCAGTTGTGGGGGCCACCGGCGGAACTTCCGCTGGCGGCCCCCTTGTTCAAGGAGAGACACATGTCCAACGCGTTCATTCCGGGTGACCTGCTGGCCGACCTGGGGGCTGTTCCCCCTCGTCCTCACCCATCGACCGGTACGGGGAATGGTGCGGCGAAGCTCAACGACGCGAAGGTTCGGGCCATTCGGGTTGCTGCTGGCGCTGGCGCGAACCTCGCGCACCTGGCGACGGCGTTCGGAATCTCAGTGCGGACCGCGCGGCACATCGTCGAGGGCACCAGTTGGAGGCACGTCCGGTGAGGGCGTCCGAGCTGTACCGGGCTCTCGGCAAGCTCGCTGGTGACCCTGAGGTGTACGTACCCGACCCGGGGTGCGGCTGCTGTGGCGCGGGCGTCGTGCGGACGGTGAGTCTCGATCACGACTACGTGGACTTCGCCGAGGGTCGCAAGGGGTGGGTGCTCCGGTGAACTACACGGTGCACAGCGGGCATTGCCCGCCGCTGGGGAACATCCGGCAGATGGGTCCGGGTGACGTGCTCGCCATCTTCGGCGACGCCGTCGACCGGGAGGACTGGCCGAAGGTGTGGGAGGCGGCCGGTGTCGCCTTCAACCGGGGCGCGTGCGTCTTCCGGGCGGGTGCTCGTGGCTAACCCGAGCAAGGCCAAGGGCACGGCGTGGGAGTCGAGTTGCAGGGACTACCTGAACGACGGCCTACCTCACTACATCCCCCGGTCGTACCGAGTGACCCGCAACGTGCAAATGGGCGCGGCTGACGTCGGCGACCTAGACGCGTGGCCGTTCGCGGGCGAGTGCAAGGCCGTCAAGTCGTACGACCTGGCGGCCTTTGTCATGCAGGCCAATCGCGAGGCGGAGAACGCCGACGTGCCGTTCGGTGTGGCCCTGATCAAGCGCCCCCGCAAGGGAGTTGCCGACGGCTACGCCGTCATGGACATCGCCACATTCCGCCGGGTCAGGGCCCGGCTTCTGGGGGTGGAAGACCCCGAAGGATAAGAGAGAGACGCACGGATGAACATGGACACCCTGATGACCCGGCTCGCTGCGGACAATGAGCGCATGGCCGTGCCGGATGGCGTGGTGGTGAAGTGCCGAGCGCACGCGGACTCTAAGCCTTCGCTCGTGCTGATCCACCACGAGAACGGCAAGGTTGGGGTGACGTGCCGGGCCGGTTGTACGGCGCGGGCGGTAGTTGAGGCGTCGGGCCTGTCCATGGCAGATCTGTTCAATGTGTCGCCGGGGGAGGGTGGTTACACCGCTGCGGCGGAGAAGCCCGCCCCGGTCGGCGTCGCGCAGGTGGCGGCGCTGCGTGTGTGGCTTGACGGCCTTGCGGATCTGGACGCGACGTCGGCGGCCGAGAAGTACGCGGAGCGCCGGTTCGGGCTGTCTGTCGACCAGTTCGCCCGTCTCGGCCTTGCCGGGTACGGGGTGCGCGGCGGTCAGCCGGAGTTCATATCCGACACGTTCGCCCGGTACCCGCGCATGGTGGTGCCGTTCGCCGACTTCCGGGGCGTGTGTCGTGGTGCTCAGGGCCGGGACTTGTCCGGCCGGTGCCCTGCGCGTTGGGTGTCCCTGGAGAACGACGGCGGCACATGGTCCAAGTACGCGTACCTTCAGGCTGGTTCCGGGTTCGACACGGTCTTGGTGTGTGAGGGCCCCGGTGACGCGCTCACGGCCGTGGGTGCCGGGTATGACGCGGTCGCCGTCCGAGGGGCGGGGTTGGCGAAGAACGCCGAACTCCTCGCCGAGTTGGTGACCGGGCTCCGTGGTCGCGATGTGGTGATCGCTGGCGACCGGGACCGGTCTGGCCGGGCGTTCACCGAGGCCCTGTCGGCGGCGTTGGTCACCGACGGCGGCACTGCGGTTCGCGTCCTCGAAATCCCTTACGAGGGTTGGGACTTGACCGACTGGCGTGAGGATGATCCTGCGTCGTTCGTGTCGGCGCTGCACCGCGCTGTGCGGTCGGCGGCCGAGGTTGAGCACCAGCGGAATTCCGCCGGAGATATGGAGTCGTGGACCGGGGCTGTAGCAGTCGACTCCGGCGCGGGCCAGGAGGCGGCCCGCATGCTCGACAAGCTGATTGACCAGTACGGCGACTCTGACGCCATGAACGCTCACGCGTTGGTGGCGTGGACGTCGGGCCGAATCAAGTTCGCGCCGGGGCTCGGGTTCTATGTGTGGACGGGCCGAGTGTGGAAGCAGTCGCGGGTGAAGGTGCGGCAGGAGATCCACCGCATGGGCGCGGCCTTGATGGTGGCGGGCAAGCCGGACAAGGCGAAGCCGTTCACGATGACAACGCGAATCGACAACCTGCTGACCGAGCTTGAGTCGGTTCCCAACGTCCACGTGAGCGCTGACGAGTTCGACGCGCGGCCGGACCTGTTGTCGTTCGAGAACGGGACGGTGGACCTGCGGACGGGGCAGCTTCGGGAGCACCGGAAGGAGGACATGCTTACGGTGTGCCTGCCGGTGCGATATGACCCGCTGGCGAAGGCCCCACGCTGGGAAGCGTTCCTGCGTGAGATCTTCCCCGCGTTCCCTGAGCTGGTGCCGTACATGCAGCGCATGTGCGGGTACGGCATCACCGGCCACACGTCCGAACAGTGCTTCATGGTGGCGTGGGGTAAGGGTGCCAACGGCAAGTCGGTGCTCCTCGACACGCTGACCGAGGTGTTCGGGCAGATCACGAAGACGACCCCGTTCGCGACGTTCGAGGAGAAGGGGTCGGGCGGCATCCCGAACGACATTGCCGCACTGCGTGGGGCGCGGTTGGTCATGGCGTCCGAGGGTGAAGCCGGAAAGGCCATGTCCGAGGCGGTGTTGAAGCGGGTCACGGGCAAGGACAAGATCACTGCGCGGTTCCTCCGGCAAGAGTTCTTCACCTTCGCCCCGACGTTCCTGATCATGCTTGCGACGAACCACCGCCCCAACTTCCGGGGACAGGATGAGGGCTTGTGGCGGCGCGTCAAGATGGTGCCGTTTCAGCGCTACTTCGCCCCGCATGAGCGTGACTACGGGCTCGCTGACAGGCTCCTCGCCGAGGCGGACGGCATAGTCGCGTGGACGGTGCGCGGTGCGGTCGAGTGGTTCCGTGGCGGGCTACAGGACCCGGAGTGCGTGAAGGACGCCACGGCGAACTACCGGGAGACGAGTGACCAACTCTGGGGGTTCTTCCCGGGCGTGTTGGAGCGCGGATCTGACGGCGACACGGTGCCCGGCACGGATGCGTTCAACCACTACCGGGACTGGTGCGAGGCCGAGAACCTGCCCGCGAAGGAGCAGTGGACGCGCAAAGCGTTCTACGCCGCCATGGAGGAGAGAGGCGTTCCGCGTAAGCGGGCCAAGGCCGGAATGGTTCTGGTCGGCGTGCGGGTTGCGGGCCCGTCGCCGGACGGTCCCGGGATCTTTGGGGGCGACTAGCGGCTCCCGGGACCTTGGGCCCTTCGCCGGCGGGGCCGAAGGTCCCCCGCGGTAGCAGAGCAGTACCCGAGGGGGTCACCAGCGGAAGTTCCGCAGGTGGCCCCCTTTCGCATGCACGAAGAGAGGCACGGCCGTTGAGGTTTCATCAGTACCGCATTGCCGGGGAGCCGGTGACGGTCCATGTCGTCGAGAATGCTGACGACTGCGAGACGTTCAAGGACTGGGCGCGCGAGAAGTGGCGGCGCGGGCTGCCGGTGGCTTTCGACCAGGAGACGACCGGGCTCGACATCTACGCGCCCGGCTACCGGTGTCGACTTGCCCAGTTCGGCGACGAGACGACGGCGTACGTGCTGCCGGTCGAGCTGGGGGAGCCGTTCCGGGACACGGTCCGGTCGGCGCTGCGAAACCTGCCGGAACTAGTTATCCACAACGCCCCCTTCGACTGGCTCGTTGCCGACCGGCACCTAGGCGTGACGCTGGAGCACCTTTACCCGCGCACGGTGGACACGAAGATCCTGGCGACCCTGATTGACCCGAGACAGGTGTCAGAAGGGGGAGTGGGGACGGGCCTCAAGCCGCTTGCGGCGGCGCTGATTGACCCGGACGCCCCGGACACGCAAGAAGGGCTGACGGCCGTGTTCCGGTCGTTGAAGCTGACGAAGGCGACCGGATGGGCTGGTGTCCGGCTGGATCACCCCACGTACGAGCTGTATGCGGGTCTCGATGTGCTGCTGACGTCGCGACTCCTCGGCATCCTGCGTGGCAAGCATGCTCAGTACGGCATACGCCCGGCCCTGGTGGAGTACGAGCACCGGATCGCCATGATCTGTGCGTCCATGCAGCGTGTCGGCATGGTGTTGGACGTGCCGTACGCGCAGGGGCTCGACGGCGAGTTGGCCGAGGAGGCCGAGAAGAACGCGGCGCTCGCGACGCGGTACGGCGTGGAGAACGTGAACAGCACTCGCCAGGTGGCCGAGGCGCTGGCGGGTATGGGGGAGGTCTTGACCGAGCGGACGGCGTCCGGCGCGGTCAAGGTCGACAAGGCAGTCATGCTGGCGCTGGCCGACCGTGACTTGCGGTGGGAACGCACAGACGTGCGGACTCCTAACCCGCTGGCCGAGGCAGTGCTACGGAGCAAGCGCGCGGGCAAGTGGCGGTCGGCGTACGCCTCCACGTTCCTTGAGACGGTGGACGCTGGCGGCCGGGTGCACCCCACGCTGAGCGCACTTCAGGCACGGACAGGCCGGATGTCCATCGCGCGGCCCGCGCTTCAAACACTTCCGTCCTCCGACCAGATGATCCGGCGGGCGCTGCTCGCCGACGAGGGTCACGTCATCTGCTCGACCGACTTTCAGGCGGTAGAGCTTCGCGTGTTGGCGGCGCTGGCGGACGTTCGTCGGATGAAGGCAGCGATTGCGGCCGGGGAGGACTTGCACGGCTACACGGCGTCGCTGGTGTACGGACCGGGCTACACGCCGACGCACCGGAAGATCTGCAAGGGTCTGGGCTTCGGCAAGGTGTACGGCGGCGGGGCGGAGACCATCGCTCGCCAGACGGGAGCGCCGTACGACGAGGTCGTCTCCGCACTCCGCGCGTATGACCGGGTGTATCCGGAGGTCAAGCGGGCGTCGTCTGCGTGGCAGCGTGAGGCGCGTGGAAACGGCTACGTGACCGAGACGGTTACCGGCCGGAGGCTTCCGCTCGACCGGGACCGGACATACGCCGTCGTGAACTACCAGGTGCAGAGCGCTGCCCGCGATGTGCTGGGGCAAGCCTTGGTGAACATGCATGACGCGGACCTCCTGCCGTACCTCCGCCTCCCGATTCACGACGAGGTGGTGTGCAGCTTCCCGCGCGAGGACGCCGCCGAGCTGGCGCGCGAGGTTGAGCGCTGCATGACGTTCGACCTGTACGGCGTCCCGATCACGGCCGAGGCTGAGATTGGCGGGCGAAGCTGGGGGAGCCTGTACGGCTCCGACTACTGACGGAGGTGATCGGGCGTGGCGGTGAAGACGTGCCCCGACTGTGGCGACCTGTTGCCGCTCGCCCGGTTCCCCCGGCATGCCCGGAGCGCGGACGGCCGTACGACCCGCTGTCGCGTCTGCACGGCGGCCCGGAGGAAAGCGGCCCGCGACCCTGCGAGGGAGCGTGAGCGGCGCTTGTGGGCCGTCTACGGCATCACGGGGGCGGAGTACCGGGCCATGGGGGCCCGGCAGCGCTGGCGGTGCCTGGTGTGCGGTGAGAGGGCCCCCGAAGGGGTTCGCCTGGTGGTGGATCACGATCACGTCACGGGGCATGTGCGGGGGCTGCTGCACTCGGAGTGCAATGCGGCGTTGGGCCTCCTCGGCGACGATCCGGCCACGCTTGAGCGCGCCGCACGCTACGTGTCGCTGGCTCGTGACCTGCGGTCGCAGGTCGAGGGGGCCGCCACGTGACGTGTCCCACGTCTGTCACGCGGGGGTCACCGGCGGAACTTCCGCTGGTGACCTCGTGCGACCTGAGGATGAGCCCAGGTCAGCACCGTGATCGCAACGTAAGCGCTCCGGACTCAACCGGACCATGGCCTACCCCCGGCCGGGACCTAAGGCCCTTTGCGCTCGTTTTACCCCTCGTGCAAGCTCTGACCCCGTAAGCGAAGAGCGAGCAGGAAGGAGGGTCCCGGGGTGTTGCCCATGGCTACCGCGAAGCATCGATTCCGGCCCGGGACTCTCGCGTCTCGTAAGACTTCCATCACTGCCCGTAGCTGGGCGTATGTGCATGCCGCGCCGGTCCGAAACCGGGGCATTCATGAGGCGTGCTCTCTGTGGTCGCTCTCGCGTGAGGAGCGTCGCGCGGTGGCGCGCGGCCTCATGATCGCCGCTGACTGGGCGTGGGTGCCGGGCATGAACCGGCATCGCGTCAGCATCGCCGCTATTTGCGGTGCCCCCCGGCTGACGGTGCAGCTCTTCAAGAAGGCGCGCGGCGTCCAGCGGCACGCCACCTATCCGAACGACCCGACCCCCACGCCGTAGCGCGTAGGGGCTTTCCTGTGCCCGCCTCCGGTGAGACCGGCTAGGCGACGGCTCTAGCACCCCTGCGCCCAAACGCGGCGCAGGGGCTTTTTCGTACCTACACGACCCCCGCCCGGCCAACCCGCCGATCGGGGGTCTTGTCATGCCCTCTTTCGCCCTCTGTGGCCGGTGCTCGGGGTCTGTACCCCCCTCCCACTCACCCCCCACGAGAACGCACAGTACAGAGGAGCACGACCCCCCATGAGCACCATCACGGACACCCGGATCACTGCTGCCCAAAACGGGGACGCGGACGCCGCAGAGTTCATACTCAGCGAGCTTGACGGGGCCGCTAAGGCCCTCTCGTGGGGGCGGGTGAAGGGGCTTCCGGTCGACGCGGGCGCGTTCCGGGATGACCTGACTCAGACGGCGCGGGTCGCCTTCTGGTGCGCGCTCCAGGACTGGGACGTGCAGGCCGACAATGCGGCCTCCTTCGAGTCGTACGCGTTCCAGCGGGCCAAGCTCGACGTGGCGGCGGCGACCTTCGCGGAGCTGGCCCCGGGCGTGAACGCGACCGAGGCGGGCCGCTACGCGGCGGCCCTCGGCCGGAACGATGGCGACCACGACCAGGCGGCGGCCGAACTCCAGGCCAAGGGGCGCATGAGCCTGTCTCTGGCGGGGGAGTACCGGGACGCGCTTGCCGGGTCTGAGCGAATAGACGCCGACCCGGACGCGTACAAGACGATGGCCGGTGCAGACTCGGCCGCGACGTCGGCCGACCGGTGGGCCGAGACTCAGGGCGAGTTGCCGGATCACATGCTGTACCCGCTGGATCTGTCGCGGGACGCGGTTCGCTGCAAGGGCGTACGGACGACCGGCAAGGGCGCTCAGAAGGGCGTCAAGCGCCGGGACCGCGTGAACCACGACCAGCCCATCGGGCAGGGCAAGGGCGCTTCCTGGAAGGAAGCCGGGGCTCTGGTCGACCGTGCCGCCGACGCCGACATGGCGGAGCGGTCGACGGCCGTCGGTGAGGTCATCGCGGAGCGCGTGCGGGCCGTGCTGACGGAGACGGAGCGCGAGACGGTGGCGCTGGCGTACGGCGAGTGCTTCGCGGTGAACGAGGGTTCCGGCAAGGGAACGCCGGACCTGTGCGCGGTGGCGGAGCGCATGGGCAAGACCCGCAACACCGTGAGCGTCACCCTCAAGCGGGCGCGCACCAAGCTGCGCAAGGCCCGTGAGGCGGGCGAGATCTGAACCACGCAGTTTCGGGGGCCGATTGGACGACCCGGCCCCGCAACACCACACCCCCTACGGAGAGATGACGCATGGTCACGTACAGCACCGCCACCGGATACATGATCGAGGTCACGAGCACGAGTGACGGCCGCTCAGACATCCACGTGCGGAACTCGACGGGCCGGACGGTCGCGACGGTCGTCGTGACCCCCGTTGAGGCGGCGGGCCTTCTGGGGGGCCTGAGTTGAGCCGGTACCTGACACCGGAGGACGCCGCCCTTGCCGGGGCAAGCGTGCTCGACGGCCCGGACTGGGCCGCGTGGGACGACGACCAGGACGACACTGCCGACGCCTACGCGTGCGGCGAGTAGCACCGAGCAGAGGAGAGAGACATGCAGGACCGTACGGAGACGAAGGCAGTGCGGAACGTTCAGGTGGGCTCGGTGACGGGCATCGTGAGCGACCGGGAGCCGTACACCGTGCGTCTCCTGGCGTCGTCGACCGGCGGCGGCGCGCGGCTCTCGGTCGCGGACATGCGGGCGCTGGCGAAGTGGCTGACGGGCAAGGCCAATGCTGCCGAGGCGGACAGGGCGGCGGAGGAGCAGAAGAACCTTGAGGCGCGCATGCGCGTACAGCGCGATCTCTACGGCGCGCACAACCTGCTTCGCCGGTAACGACGAGTACCCCAGGAGGGGGCCACTAGCGGAACATCCGCCGGTGGCCCCCTCTTTCTGCTGCACCACAGAGGGAGAGAGCGCATGACTGTGTACCGCTACACCTGCAAGGACAACGCCGACGACTTCCTGACCGCCAGGCTGGACAGCGAGGGTGAGATCTGCCTGACCATCACGGAGTTGGGGCGAACGCCGAGGATCGTCTACCTGTCGGCGGATGACACGGCGCGACTGGCGCGAGACCTTGACGCGCTCAGCGCTGAGCAGGACTCGCCCATGCTGGCCGCGCTGCGCGAGGAGGAGCGGGCGGAGAACGCCCGACAGTTCGACGACATCACGACGGCGCTGAACCGCGAAGGGCTGGCGCTAGAGCGCGACGTGACGCCGCCTCAGGCTCCGCCGGCGGTTGAGGCTTCGCCGTCCGACACCCAGTCACTTCTGGTTGTCGGCACGGTAGTTGCCGAGCCGGACATTCCCGCGGTGGATCCTCCGGTGGGGGAATTCGAGGAGGCGGCGCACGCGGCGGGCATGCTCGGGATGGAGCGGGCGGCCGACGACGCCGAGCACCAGGTGCAGACAGCCCCGGTCCCGTTCGCTGTGACGTCGATGCCAGCGCCAGGTACGGAGGTTGCAGAGCGCGCGTACCTGCGGGCGGTCGAGCTGCTGCGGCAAGGCAAGCACCCGTACACGCACGGGGCGGCGCTGGAACTGGCCCGGTACCTGAATGAGTCCGGTTCGGTTGCGTGAGATCTGACCCCCGCCGCCTGGCGGGTGGCACGTGAGGGGGTCCCAGTGCGGGGCCCCCTCTTTCTGTTTGGAGGTAGGGCGATGCCAACACATCGCAAGGTGGCGGCGGTTGTCCTCGGCGCGGTTCTTCCGGGTGCGGCGGTGAGTGCGGCTCACGCCGTGTCGCCGGTAGACGGGACGATCACGACCCCGTTTGGGCAGGCCGGACACATGTGGTCGAGCGGCAAGCACACGGGGGTTGACTTCGCTGTGCCGGTCGGCACGCCGGTCAAGGCCGCCGCGTCTGGCGTGGTCATCAAGTCGGGCCCCGGCGGAGCGTACGGCAACGAGCTGGTCATCAAGCACGACAACGGGCAGTACACGCAGTACGCGCACCTGTCGGCGTTCCGGGTGCACCAGGGCGCGCACGTGGCGGGTGGCGATGTCGTCGCGCTGTCCGGTAACACGGGCAACTCGACGGGCCCACACTTGCACTTCGAGCTTCGGACCGGACCCGGCTACGGGACGGCGATTGATCCGGCTCCGCTCCTGGGGAAGACCGTGCGACCGGCGACCCCTGCGCCGTCGGCGGGCGGCCGGTACACGGTCAAGACCGGTGACACCCTCGGCGACATCGCACGGCAGGTGCTCGGGGACAAGTCGCAGTGGCGGAAGCTGTACGACGCTAACCGGGACAGGGTGGCGGACCCGAACCTGATATATCCGGGGCAGGTGCTCCGGATCCCGGCGGGGGAGGGGGCGACGGCTCCGGCCCCTCGGCCGAAGCCTGCCATTCCGTCGCCGGACAAGCCGATCACGGGCTCGGTGAAGGAGCGGGCGGCGGCGGTCGCGGCCAGCCTTGGCAAGGGCGCGGGCGAGATAGCGGCCATGGTGCAGATCATCGAGCGCGAGTCGAGCTGGAACCCGCGTGCCGTGAACCCGAGTTCGGGTGCGTGCGGGCTCGTGCAGTCGCTCCCGTGCTCCAAGTTGCCTCAGGGGGTGGGTACTTCGGTCGAGGGTCAGATCCGATGGTTCTTCAACTACGTCGACCAGCGGTACGGCTCCGCGCGGCAGGCCCTCGCGTTCTGGAATGCCAACAAGTGGTACTAACCGTGACGTTGGTCACCTAAGGAACCTTTCACCCTCTGTGTTCGTTCGCGGGGCGGGGGGTGAAAGGGAGACGGGCATGGAGCCAAGGTCAATCGAGGAGCGCACCCTCGCTGCGAAGGATGCGCGCCGCGCGATGCGGCAGGCTGCTGGATCGCACCGCGCTGCGGGGCGGGGGCAGTCGCACGCCGACTATGCGGCGGCCGAGGAGAAGCGCGACGCCGACGTCCAGGCGTGGCGCGATCATCGGTCGGCAGTGAAGGAGCGCAAGGCGGGCAAGCGGCGCGGCTGGTTCGCCTTCTGGTGGAGCGGCTGACCTGCGCACTGGCGGAACTTCCGCCGGTGGTTTGCGCCACCAGGCCCCGGCCACTCTCAGGAGTGGTCGGGGCCCTTTTTCGTTGCTGGCGGTCACCCGTACGGCCCCCTCCCGGTTTCGGGAGGGGGTCTTTTTTGCGTTGCTGGCGGCATGGCGAGACATGACGTAGAAGTGCGCCTGTTCGTGTCGCTTACGCACGGGGAGCACTGGACGCTGTTGTGGTTGTACGGCATGGGGGTTCCGGGCATCCTCCGGGACTCCGTGCAGGACGTGGGGGAGGTGGAGGCGCTGATAGCCACCTACCGCCGGATCATGGCCGTGCGGGCCGCTGAGATGCGCAGCGTGAACCCGACGGATCGGAGTCACGCCCGTGTGCGAATGGTGGTTCGGCTGGCTTCCACGGGCCGCCTGGTGGCGTTCTCTGAGTTCCGGTGGGTGGTGGACCGGTTCGTCGACTCGGGGTTGCACTGGGTCGCAAACACGCTCAACTCCCGTACTTAGCCTAACTAATGACCCGTTGATCGGCGAAAAGCCCTCTTGTGCTGGCGAGTTGTAAGGACAAAGCTCGTGCAACCAGTGCAACCGACTCGGCAACGGGAGTGGACATGGCTCTAAGGTTCATCGGGATCATCTCGAACACGCCGACCGAAGAATCCCCGACGATCTGGCTCGACGAGGAGACCGGCGACCTGCTCATCCAGTCGTACAAGGCGACGCCGGAGGAGGTGAAGGCGTGCCAGAAGGTGGGCTCGATTCCGGGTCACTCGACGGACGTTCCGGATCACGAGACGATCATCAGGCTTCCTGCGGAGATGAGGAAGTTCATCCTGCAACTGGAAGGTGGTAGCGGTGACGCACCCCGTACGTGAGTGGCTCGCCAAGGCGCAGCACTCCGCCGTGCATCTGGAGATGCGCGACGGCTACACCCCAGACGACGCCGAGTTCGCCCGCTGGCGCGCGGGGCACCGGTACCACGGTTCCCCAGCCAACCTGCCGGACTGGTGGGGGGAGTGGCACGACGTGGTGCAGGGCATGACGTCTCGCGGTGTAGTGATGCGACGGGCCCGGATTGTGTCGGAGCCGGTCACGGAGTACATCCGGTACGAGCACGACATGACGTTCGCCAACGTCGCGGCGGGCGAGCTGGTTCGTTGGCTGCCCCGTCGGCAGGCTGCTGACATTGCGCTGCCTGGTACCGACTTCTGGATGTTCGACGGTGTGGCAGTGCTCTTCACCTTCTTTTCCGGTGTCGGCGACGTGGTGGACCGGGAGCTGAGCACCGACCCCGTCATTCTGAACATGGTGAACTCGGCGTTCGAAGCCGTGTGGCGGCGGGCCATCCCGCACGAGGAGTACAGGCCCCACTGATCCATGGCTGTCTCACCATCCTCGAATGCCCAGCAGGCCCGGCAGGCTCTCGCGAAGCGACTCGCAGATCTCTGCCGGGATGCTGGGCTCAACGGCCAAGACATGGCCGACCGTTGCGGCTGGCACCGCTCCAAGTCGTCACGGATCATGAATGGCCGGACGCCGCCGTCGGCCGACGACATCCGGGCGTGGTGCCGGGCGTGCGGCGCAGAGGACCAGACAGAGGACCTGGTGGCCTCCCTGCGGGCCGCTGACGGCATGTGGGTGGACTGGCGTCGGATGGAGCGCACCGGCCTGCGACGCGCCCAGGAGGCGGTGTTGCCGCTGTTCGAGCGGACCCGCTGGTTTCGCTCGTACTCGCCCAGCTTCGTACCGGGCCTGCTTCAGACGCGCGACTACACCGGAGCTGTGCTGCGGGCGACGCAGCGACGGCGAGTCCTGATCGATGACGTGGACGAAGCGGTCGCCGTCCGCATGGCCCGGCAGCAAATCCTTCACCAGGGCGGGCGCTTCGCGTTCCTCGCCGAGGAGTCCGTACTGCGCAACGGCCTCGGCGGTAGGGAAGTGCAGCGCGAGCAACTGGAGCACCTGCTAGCGGCTGGCGCGCTGCCCAGCGTGAGCCTCGGCATCGTGCCCACACGAACCGACCGGACGCGCATGCCCACTGAGGGGTTCTACATGTTCGACTCCGCGCAGGTGAACGTCGAGATGGTCTCGGGCTACCTCACACTGGTGCAGCCCAGCGAAGTGCGCGCGTACGCCGACACGTTCACGATGCTGGGCGACATGGCCGTCTTCGGGGCCGGGGCCCAAGCATTGATCGGGCGCGCGCTGGACGACCTGCGCTAATTCGCGTGCAACATCGTGCACGCGAAGGGGTTTCGTCGCCTCTCAGTCCCTAGCGTTGTTCCCACGGACGCGACGAAAGGGCGGCGAGGCTATGGGCAGCGTGGGCAGAGCGAGCGACGTGGAACCGGTGCCGCACACGTGCCCTGAGAGCTCGTACGTGGGTCAGGTGCTGCGCGACACCGAGACCCGACGGCTAGGCGTGGTCGTGAAGATCGTCGAGCAGGACTGGGTGATGCTTGCCCGGGATGGCGTCCGGGACTGGCTCGCACACCGAGACGAAGTGCTCTACCCGACGCGCGCAGAGGTGGTGCAGTTCCTCGCGGCGCGGGTACGGGCGGACCGCGACGCGCATAGTCGGCGAGCCAGTCTCTCGTCAGGCTGGCCGAAAGGCCGCCCCACGTGCTTCCCGTGGGCGTGATGCCCGGTGGGTGCTGTTGAGGCACACGCCAATGAGGCTGCACTCCCCGTGTGGTGGACGCCGGGCCCCGCGCCGACCGGGGCCTACCACTGCGCGGCGTGCCGAGTGCTGCGCAGGCAGCGCAGCGCCGCACGGGGGGTGCTCTCCAACGACCCGGAGGACCAGCGGGCATGGGCCGACATGGCGGCGTCGAACGTCGGGCTGGCCGCGCACCCCGATCACACCGCCGACCGCGCAGGGGGCGGGCGAGGCGTGACGCGGTCGCGGTGACTGGCACGGCCGCGCTGGGCCTGGTCGCCCTCGCGGTCGTCGTGGCCCGTGGCTGGGCCGCCTAAGACTCCTGACCCCCGGTAAGGCCCGTACAGGCCCGCCCCTGCTACGGATGGCATGGCGGGCGCGGCGACGGTCCCGTCCCGGCCGGGGGTCAGGTTCCAACTTCCTTTGCCCGAAAGGGTGAGGGGACCTTGGACCCTCCGCCGGCGAAGGCGAAAGTCCCACCGCGGGGGTCGGACCGACAACGGAGGTACCAACATGACGCGGCACACGCTGAGTTCGACGCCGGGCGAGCCGGACGGCAACCCGGACACGCTGCCCGGCCAGCCGTGGGAGCCGGACCCCGGGCCGCCGCCGAGCCCTGACGGCGGACCCCGGTTCGTTGACCGCGCACTGGGGAGCCTGTGAACGTGAGCGAGACGCAGGCGTGGGCCGAACTGCGCGAGTTACTGCGCGAACAAGGCTCACTGTCGGAGGACTGGGCGCAGGCGTTCACCGACGTTCCCCGGTCGCCGTTCCTGCCTGACCTGATCTGGCCGTACGACATGGCAACCGGCGACGCGACGCCCGTCCGATGGTCGGAGGACCCGGAGACGTGGGCGAAGTACGCCAACGCCAACGGCCCGATCGTGACGCAGTGGGACGACGGCGACCACGACGGCGACACCCCGGGGTGGTCGTCGTCCAGCTCGGCATCGATGCCCAGCGTGGTGTTCTCGATGCTTCGGGACCTGGACTTGAGGCCCGGTCAGAACGTGTTGGAGATCGGCACGGGGACGGGTTGGAGCGCTGCTCTGATGACGCAGCGCGTCGGCTGCGACCGGGTGACGACGATCGAGGTTGACGACCAGGTCGCCGACCGGGCCAAGACGGCGCTCCTCCAGTTCGGGACGCCCGTCAACGTGATCGCTGGCGACGGGGCACAGGGGTATCCCGAAGGGGCCCCGTACGACCGGGTGATCGCCACTTGCGGGCTCCGGACGATCCCGTACGCGTGGGTGGAGCAGTGCGCCACTGGCGGGGTGATCGTCGCCCCGTGGGGGACGCACTTCACCAACGGGGACGCCGTGGCGCGGCTGGTCGTCGCCGACGACGGCAAGAGCGCGTCCGGCTGGTTCACGGGGGCGGTGGAGTTCATGAAGCTGCGCGCGCAACGCCGCCCGCCTCTGGTGCACGGGGACTACACCCGGAACGGCGGCCTGGACGCTGCCGAGAAATCGACGACCACGTTGACCGAGGGGGAGTTCCTGGCCCCCCGGTTCAGCGCGCAGACGTTCGCCCTCGGGCTTGCCGTGCCCCACTGTGTGCGCGTCGTCGCCGACAAGCGCAACGGTGCGCAACCCGTGTGGCTGTACGAACTGGGCGGCGAGTCGTGGGCGTGCGTGATGTTCGACGAGGACAGTGACGCCCGGGTGTGGCAGTTCGGGCCCCGTCGGTTGTGGGACGAGTCGGAGGCCGCCTACCGCTGGTGGGACGCGCAGGGGCGTCCGGGGTTCGACCGGTTCGGCTTGACCGTGGACAGTGACGGCGAGCGGGCTTGGCTGGACGCGCCAGACGGACCGGTTCCCACACACATGGCCGCTTGATACGTTCCGAACCTGCCCCGACCTGCGCTCACCCCCGTGCGCGGGTCGGGGCTCTCGTATGCTCTGGCCAAGAGCACTGGGAGGGCGGGCAGACATGCGGCGGGTTCCGAAGGCGTGGGACGCACGGGTAACGGACGTCATCGGTCTGTACAGCGGTCACACGCTCCTGCGGTCGGAGATCCAATCTCCCGAGACCTATCGCGGACGACTCGTCGACGTGGAGCTGAACCGTGACCAGCTGGCGAGCCTTATCGAGGCGTTGCAGACGCGCTTGACCGTGCTCGACGAGGAAGCGGCCCGCGCGGGGACCGTCCCGGAGCCGGACGCGGACGCGGCGGCCGAGACTCTGTTCCCTGTCGACGACCAGGAGTCCGTGTCGCTGATCCGCGAGAGAAGCGGCGAGTGGTTCTGGGCAAAGATCTTGAGCGATGCCGCGATGCGGCCGACGCAGCAGGTGACGGGGCACGGTAAGGCCCTGGCCAAGATGCACGCGTCCCGGCTGCTGTTCCGGCTCGACCTGGCAGGGGAGCCACGACCGTTCTACTTCCTGTCGCCGAACGGGCGCGAACAGGCAGAGGTGCAGCTCAAGAGGCAGGGGCTCACGCCGCCGGAGTATGTCCCGGTGCCGGGCGTCCCGTCGCCGTTCTTCCCGCCGCTCCCCGACGAGGAGGAGGCCCCTGCGCCGGTCGCTGCCAGCGAGCCGACCCCGGCCCCGCAACCGACTCCCCGGCGCGCACCGGATGACGGCCCCGCCATGTGGCTTGAGTGGTGCTTCCGCGCGGGCGCTGAAGAGGCGTGGGGCGACGCAGAGGTGTCCGGCCCCCAGGAGGCCCGGGAGGTGCTCTACGAGGCGCTCACGGAGCATCTGGTGCCCACGGAGGTCGACGCTCGTACCGACTTGTGGCCCCCTCTCGGGGCATGGGTGGTGACCACTGCGGCCCGTCACGTGAAGCGGGGGAAGGCGTGCGACTACACGTCGCCGCTGATCTCTGTCCGGGCTGACGCCGTCCTTTAGGCACCCCGTATTCACGGGGGAATTCCGGCCATCTACTATTCGATCATGGCTTTTCATCTAACTGAGCGTCAGGCCGTTTACGCGGCGGCGAAGTGCCAGGCTTACGGCACGAAATGCATTGCCATGCCGGTGGGGGATGTCGGGGGGCCGTGGGCGGTCTACCGGGACGCGGACCGGGCGGTCGACATGACGGCCGAGGCGGTCGACCTGGTGGCGTCGGCGTACGCGTTCAGCTAGGCCATGGGGCGTCGGCCCGGCCCTGAGGGAGTAAGTGCAGGTCAGCCGTAGGTATCACCTGTATCGTGGACTCACGTCCACACGATCTCGCCCGGGTCCGGGTCGCCGTCGCGGCAGGGGGCGTACGAGGTGTGCACCGGGCCCACCTCGCGGGGCTCGGCCTCGGTTGTCGCCGTCGGCCCCGAGCTGCCCGGCAGCTCGTCCTCGTACCCGTGGCCCGCGTGCGTCTGGTAGGTCGTCATCGGCCCACCGTAGGACCTGGACGGCCCACTCCGCAGAGCGGCACGGCCGATCGGGCGCCACCCTCGGAACATGATCAAGACGATCCGCACGCGCGTCGCCCTGACCGCCCTGGCCGCCCTCGCGGCGGCCGCGCTCCCGCTGCCCGCCGCCGCCGACTTCGGCCCCGCCGCCCCGGTGGGACCCCGCACCACCTCCGCCTGGCTGCCCTACTGGGACCAGGACAACGCCTACCGCGACGCCCTGCGCCACGCCGACCAGCTGCACACCGTCAGCCCGTTCTGGTACCAGGCCGTCTCGGCCGACCGGATCGACGCCCACCCGGGAGCGGGGGAGCGGCGCGTCGTGGACGGCCTGCACCAGGCCGGGATCAAGGTGGTGCCCACCGTCATGGAGTCCATGGCCCCCGGCTCCCTCGCCGCGATCGTCACCAGCCCCGCGCTGCGGGCGCGGCACGCCGCCGCGCTGCTGCGCCTCGCCTCCACCCGGGGCTACGACGGACTCGACCTGGACTACGAGTCGATCGCCCCCACCGGGGACGCCGACTACCGCGCGGTGCGCGCCGGTTACGCGGCCCTGGTCACCGACGTGTGCGCCCGGCTGCACCGGATCCGCCGCAGCTGCGTCATCACCGTCTCCCCGCAGACCGCCGCCACCGGCCGGGTCTGGGACTACCCCGCGCTGGCCCGCGCCGCCGACCGGCTGCGGATCATGGCGTACAACCTCCACTGGGCGGGCGGCGAACCCGGCCCGCTGGCGAGCACCGCCTGGTACGAGGAGGTCCTGTCCCGCGCCACCGCGCTGGTGCCGCGCGAGCGCCTCGAACTGGCGCTGCCCGCCTACGGCTGGGACTGGGGCAAGGGGACGAAGACCCGCCACGTGACGTGGAAGGAGGCCGAGGCGCTGCGCACCGCCCGCAAGGCGCCCTACCGGCTCGACCCGGTCTCCGGCACGCCGCACTTCACCTACCGCGAGGGGAAGGTGCGGCGCGAGGTCTGGTACCAGGACGCCCGCGGCACCGCCGAGCACCTCAAGGTGCTGCGCCGCCACGGAGTGGCCAACACCTCGCTGTGGGCCCTCGGCTTCGAGGACCCGAAGCTGTGGGACGTACTGAAGAAGGGCTGACACGACGTCAGTGAGCGTGATGCGTACGTCTCGACGTCGCGAGCGCGGTGCGTCCGTGGACCGGCGGCTCGGCGCGTACGCGGATCGGGCCGGGCGAGTGGCGGCTCGCCCGGCCCGTGGTCGCCGCTCGCGGAGCACCCTCATACTCCGGAGGGCTCCCGGGCCCGGCCGCCGGCGCGGGAGAGGCGTGCGAAGTGCCGGCGTCCGGACGGGCGGGGGAGGGATCTCCGGGGCCCGGCCGCGAGAGGGGGTCAGGTCCTCTCCGCGGCCGGGCCCCGAAGGGTCTCGGGAACGGCCTGGCGGTCCGTCAGACCCAGCCGTCCAGCGACGCCATGAAGCCGTCGAAGTCGTCGCGGTGGATGGTGTGCCCCGCGCCCTTGACCGTACGGACCTCGAAGCCGCGCCGCTCGAGCTCCGCCGCGATGTCCGGCGTGATCAGGAAGCTCGGGTCGGCGATCTGCACCAGCGAGGGCACCACGGGCGCCGCCGGGAGCAGGTCCCCGCCGCCCGCGTCCGCCAGGCCGAGCGCCGAGCGCTCGTCCCAGGCACTGAGGGTCTTCAGCTCGATCTCGACGTCCTCCTGCTCCCAGCGCGGGTTGAGCCCCTCGATCTGCTCCCGGGTCGCCTTCTTGAACTCCACGAACATCTGCGGGTCGAAGCCGCTGTCCAGCGCCCCCAGGTTCCACGCGGGGTCGGAGTAGACGGCGCGCCCGGGCGCCAGGCGCTCGGCCGCCAGCGACAGCGTCAGGCCGCCCAGCGAGTGGCCTATGGCCAGGTCGGCGCCGGTGGGCAGGGTCTCGACGACGTCGTCGGCGAACTCGGCCGGGGTGTAGGAGTCGGTGTGCGCGCTGGCGCCGTGGCCGCGCAGGTCGACGCCGATGACGCGGTAGCCCTTGGCGGCGAGCGCGGGGCCGACCCGGCGCCAGGTGCGGTGGTCGGCCATCGCGCCGTGGATGAGGAGGGCGAGGCGGTCTCCGTCGCCCCAGGTGTGGGTGTTCAGTCGCACGGTGGTGCCTTTCGCTGCGGTGGTGCGGACGGGGGTGTGGCAGTGGTCGGGTGCGGGCCCGCGGGCCCGGCCGGCGCGGTCGTCAGCGGACGGTGCGGATCGGCTTCACCGACAGGGCGCCGAGGACCGACAGGGCGGCGCCGACGAAGAACAGCGCGGTGTAGCCGCCGCTCGCCTTGACCACCATGCCCGCCACGAAGGGGGCGACGATCTGCGGGCCCGCGTTGGCGATGTTCAGTACGCCCATGTCGCGGGCGGCGTCCTCCGAGCGCGGCAGCACCATGGTGACCAGGGCGGTGTCGACGGCCATGTAGCAGCCGAAGCCGAGGCCGTTCAGGGCGGCGAAGACCAGCATGGCCGTCCAGCTGGTGGAGAGGGCCGGGAAGATCATCGCGCAGGCCGCGAACATCGCCGAGACGGCGACGAAGAGCTTGCGGCGGTCGTACTTGTCGGAGAGCCAGCCGCCCAGGACGGTGGAGATGACCGAGCCCGCCGAGTTCACCAGGGTCAGGATCGCCACGCCCGTCTCCGGCTTGAGGCCGGCGGGCAGGTCGGTGTGGTCCTGGAGGATGTACAGCTGGTAGCTGAGGACCGCGAAGTAGCCCAGGACCAGCAGGGCGCGCCCGAAGAAGGCCCATCTGAAGTCGTGGTTGCCCAGGGCGCTGGTGAACGCGGCGAGCTGCTTGCGCAGCGGCAGCGGCGCCTTGGCGGGCATCCGCTCCTCGCGGGCGAAGGTGGTGAAGACCAGCGCGGCTCCCGCGACCAGCGCGCCGAAGATCAGGTAGCCGGTGCGGTAGCTGTCGGAGAACGCGGCGCCGATCAGGGCGCCCGCGGTGGAGCCGAGCGGTATGCCCAGGCCCACGGCGGCCGAGGCCTTGCCGCGCTGCTCGACCGGGATGCGGTCGGGGACGACCGAGGTCAGGGCGGCCTGGTAGACGTTCATCGCGGCCTGCGTGAGGCACCAGCCGATGGTGACCAGCAGGATCGAGTTGACGCTGCCCAGCAGGGCCACGGTGAACAGGGCCGCGATGCCGCCGCCCAGGATCCACGGGTTGCGGCGCCCGGAGCGGTCGGAGAGGGCGCCCGCGACCGGGTTGAAGACGGTCGCGAAGATCGACGAGATGCCGGCGACCAGCGCCAGGTTGTCGACCTTGTTCGCGGGGTCGATGTGCTCGATCTGGAGCGCGAGGAGCACGCCGCCGGTGCCGAGGTACAGCGTGAACATCGCGAAGTTCCCCATGAGGAGCAGGGGAAGCAGGCCCCGAGTGGGGCGGGGGGCCGGGACGGAGGCGGATCCGGACGTTCCGGTGCCGGTTCCGGGGGAGGAAAGGGCCACGCTGCCCTCCAGGGCATGAGGGGTCGCCGCTGACGGCTCCACGACGGTGTGAAGGAACGGTCATGACACGTGGGTGTCGCTGACCTGACATCTAGCTGACACGTGTAAATGACTCGTGTAAACACTGTGTAGCACTCGATTCAGGCCATCCGCCAGACCCCGGAACGGATTGGTCTGGAAAGATGCGGAGAGCGATGAGCCAGACACCGAAGCAGTCAGCCGAACGTCCCGTCCCGACGAGCGCCGACGTGGCCCGCCTCGCGGGTGTCTCCCGCGCCACGGTCAGTTACGTACTGAACAACACCCAGGCCGTACGGATCAGCGAGCCCACCCGGCAGCGCGTCCGGGAGGCGGCCGAGGAGCTCGGCTACGTCCCGCACGCCGCCGCCCGCAGCCTGCGCGCGGGGCACAGCCGCATGGTCCTGCTGCCCAGCGCCCACGTCCCGGTGGGCCCGCTCTACAGCGCCTTCTTCAACGAGCTCCAGTGGGCGCTGCGCCGACTGGACTACACGGTCGTCCAGTACGGCAGCCTCGGCCTCAGCGGCGACCAGGCCGCCCGCGCCTGGGCCGAGCTGCGCCCGGTCGCGGTGGTCTCCGTCGGCAGCTTCGGGCTCACCCCGCAGGGCGTGGAGGTCC
Source organism: Streptomyces sp. NPDC001941 (assembly GCF_040296945.1). Lineage (NCBI taxonomy): Bacteria > Bacillati > Actinomycetota > Actinomycetes > Kitasatosporales > Streptomycetaceae > Streptomyces > Streptomyces sp. NPDC001941. Next base: position 82,794 of record NZ_JBEOYE010000036.1, read on the forward strand.
TCAAGCGCTCCGGCGCCCGGGCCGTGATCACCCTGGGCCCGGACCACGTCGAGGGCGCCCACGCCCTGGTCCAGGACCAGCGCGAGGTCGGCGTGGTGGCCGGCACCCACCTGGTGGAGCGCGGCCACCGGCGCATCGGCGTGGTGCTGCCCGCCGAGCCGGGCCTGGGCATGTTCGCCGACCCGCGCCTGGAGGGCGTGCGCCTCGTCGCGGACGGGGCGGGCGCCGAGGTGGTGCCGCTGGAGCTGGCCTACACGGAGGAGTCCGCCGCCGCCCTCGCCGGGCGCTGGCGCGGGCTCGGCCTGGACGCGGTGTTCGCGTACAACGACGAGTACGCGATGCTCCTGATGCGGGCGCTCCAGGACGAGGGCGTCGACGTGCCCGGCGAGACCGCGGTGATGGGCGCCGACGACCTCCTGCTGGCCCGGCTGCTGCGGCCGAGGCTCAGCTCGGTGCGCATCGACATGGAGGCCGGGACCGTGCTCGCGGAGCTGATCGACCGGCTGGTGCGCGACGCGGACGGCGAGCTGGAGCGCCACGACCTGATGAGCGCCGTGGCGGTGGTGCGCGAGTCGACGTGAGCGCGGGGCGGCGGGTCCGGGGCGGGTGGGGTCGTTCCCGAGCCGACCGGGCCGGCTTCGGGGTCGGACGGGCCGTTTGACGTGCACGGCGGGCCCGGCGGATCTAGCGTCGCTTCCATGAACACAGCGAGCAACGCACCGCAGCGCTTCGAGGTCCTGCTGGTCCCCGAGCACGTCAAGGACCGCGGCGACGCGTCCGTCGCGGACAGCGCCGTCCGCTCCGGGGTGGTCAGCGCCACCGGGGAGACGGGCGCCTCCGGCTACCCGCGCTACACCGGCGAGGGCCTGGAGGCGGACATCGACCCGGCCACCCGCACCGTCGAGGCGCTCCTGGTGGATGGCGCCGAACTGGACTACGGGCTCACCGCCCTGGTGACCGACGTCCGCGCCTGACGGTCCGGCAACTCTCCTTTCCCGGTAGGCAGTTGGCTCACCGGGGTGCGGCGGCGGCGCGGGCGCGTGGTTACCATGGTCCGCGTTCGGCCGGGCGATCATGCGTTCGGGCGGCGCGCCGGGGCTCCGGCGCGCCCCGACTCGCCCCGCACCCAAGGGACTTCGCCCTCCCGCAGGGCGAGTGAGCGACTGGAGAGCCCCATGCCCCTGCTCGACCCCAAGACGTGGCAGCCCGTCAGGCTCACCGGGGGTGGGGCGGACGTCGTCGAGCCCGCCACCGGCGAGGCGCTCGGCCGCATCGCGCTCGCGGGCGCCGACGACGTCGGCGCCGCCTGCGGGGCCGCCGCCCGGGCGTGGGGCGGGTGGGCGGCCACCCCGTACGTCGCGCGGGCGGCCGTGCTGCGCCGGGCCGGCGACCTGTTCGCCGAGCACGCCGACGAGCTGCGCGAGTGGCTGGTGCGGGAGTCAGGATCGGTGCCGGGCAAGGCGGACTTCGAGCTGCACGTGGCGGCCCAGGAGTGCTACGAGGCGGCGGCCCTGGCCTCCCGCCCGCAGGGCCAGGTGCTCCCCAGCGAGGCGCCCCGGCTCTCCTACACCCGGCGCGTCCCGGTCGGCGTGACCGGGGTGATCGCCCCCTTCAACGCGCCGCTGATCCTCTCCATCCGCTCGGTGGCCCCCGCCCTCGCGCTCGGCAACGCGGTCGTGCTCAAGCCCGACCCGCGCACCGCCGTCTGCGGCGGCCTGGCCCTGGCCGCGGTGTTCGCCGAGGCGGGGCTGCCCGAGGGGCTGCTCCAGGTGCTGCCCGGCGGGGCCGACACCGGCCGGGCGCTCGTCGCCGACCCGCGCGTGCCGGTCGTCTCCTTCACCGGATCCACCGCCGCGGGCCGGGCGGTCGGGGAACTGGCGGGCCGTCACCTCAAGCGCGTACACCTGGAGTTGGGCGGCAACTCGGCGCTCGTGGTGCTCGAGGACGCCGACGTGGAAGCGGCCGTGGCGCAGGCGACCTGGGGCTCGTTCTTCCACCAGGGCCAGATCTGCATGACCACCGGGCGCCACCTGGTGCACGCCTCGCTCTACGACGCCTACGTCGAACTCCTCGCCCAGCGGGCGGACTCACTGGCCGTCGGCGACCCGCACCGCGAGCGGGTCCACCTCGGCCCGCTCATCGACCACGGCCAACTGGCCAAGGTCCACGGCCTCGTGGAGGCCAGCACCGCGCAGGGCGCCAAGCTCGCCGCGGGCGGCACCCACCGCGGCCTCTGCTACCGGCCGACGGTCCTGGCCCAGGCCGACGACCGCACCCCGGCCTACGCGGAGGAGGTCTTCGGACCGGTCGCCCCGGTCCGGTCCTTCCACACGGCCGAGGAGGCGGTGGCGCTCGCCTCGGCCGGTCCGTACGGCCTCTCGCTCGGCATCGTGACCCGCGACGCCGCGCTGGGCCTGGAGCTCGCCGACCGGATCCCGACCGGCATCGCCCACGTCAACGACCAGACGGTCAACGACGAGGCGGTGGCGCCCTTCGGCGGGGTCGCGGCGTCCGGCACCGGCGCGCGGTTCGGCGGGGAGGCCAATCTGGAGGCCTTCACCGACCTGCGCTGGACGACGGTACGCCGCGAACCCGCCGGGCACCCCTTCTAGAGGTGCGGCTCAGGCCCCGGCCTGCGCCTCGCCGTCGCCCTCGGCCTTCGCCTGGGCCTCGGCGACCGACTTGCGCACCTCGTCCATGTCCAGGCCGCGCGCCTGTCCGATGACGTCCTCAAGGACCGGCTCGGGCAGCGCGCCGGGCTGGGCGAAGACCGCCACGTTGTCCCGGACGATCATCAGCGTCGGGATGGAGCGGATGTCGAAGGCCGCCGCGAGCTCCTGCTGCGCCTCGGTGTCCACCTTGGCGAAGACCAGGTCGGGGTGGCGCTCGGAGGCGCTCTCGTAGACGGGGGCGAACTGACGGCACGGACCGCACCAGGACGCCCAGAAGTCGATCAGGACGAAGTCGTTGTCGGTCACGACCTGATCGAAGTTCTCCTTGGTCAGCTCGACTGTGCTCATTCTGGGTCCCTCTCGCGGGTCGTCTTACCGGCTCGCCCCGCACAACCGCGCGCGGGGACGTCCTATTCCGTTCGTCCCCCGCCTGCCCGTGTGGCCCCGGCCCACACGTACCACCAGACTGTCACCCATGACACAGCAGGCGGAGTACGACGTGGTGGTGCTGGGCGCGGGCCCGGTCGGGGAGAACGTGGCGGACCGGGTGCGGGCCGCGGGCCTGAGCGCGGCCGTGGTGGAGGGCGAACTGGTCGGCGGCGAGTGCTCGTACTGGGCGTGCATGCCCAGCAAGGCGCTGCTGCGCCCGGCGATCGCCCGCGCCGACGCCCGCCGGGTGCCCGGGCTGCGGCAGCTCGTCGGCGGCGACCTCGACGCGGCGGCCGTCCTGGCCCACCGCGACGACTACGCCTCCCACTGGAAGGACGACGGCCAGGTCGGCTGGCTGGAGTCGATCGGCGCCGACCTGGTCCGCGGCCACGGCCGCCTCACCGGCACCCGCACCGTCACGGTCACCGGGCCCGGCGGCGAGGAGCGGGTCCTCACCGCGCGGCACGCCGTCGCCGTGTGCACCGGCAGCCGCGCCGTGCTGCCCGACCTGCCGGGCCTGGCCGACGCACGGCCGTGGACCAGCCGCGAGGCCACCAGCGCCCCGGCCGTCCCCGGCCGCCTGGTCGTGGTCGGCGGCGGCGTGGTCGGCGTGGAGATGGCGACCGCCTGGCAGGCCCTGGGCTCCCGGGTGACCCTGCTGGTACGCGGCGGGGGCCTGCTGCCCAGGATGGAGCCGTTCGTCGGCGAGCACGTCGCCGAGGCCCTGTCGGAGGCGGGCGCCGACGTCCGTACCGGCGTCTCGGTCACCGCCGTGGAGCGCCCCGGCGGCACCGGCCCCGTCACCGTCGTCCTCGACGGCGGCGAGCGGATCGAGACGGACGAGGTCCTCTTCGCCACCGGGCGCGCCGCCCGCACCGAGGACATCGGCCTGGACTCCGTCGGCCTGGAGCCCGGCGCCTGGCTCACCGTCGACGACAGCTGCCGGGTCGAGGGCAGCGACTGGCTGTACGCCGTCGGCGACGTCAACCACCGGGCCCTGCTCACCCACCAGGGCAAGTACCAGGCGCGCGTCGCGGGCGACGCCATCGCCGCCCGCGCCCAGGGCGCCCCGGCCCTGGACACCGGCCGCTGGGGCGCGCACGCGGCCACCGCCGACCACGACGCCGTCCCGCAGGTCGTCTTCACCGACCCCGAGTGCGCCTCGGTCGGCCTCACCCTCGCCGAGGCGGAGGCCAAGGGCGCGCGGGTGCGGGCGGTCGACCACGACCTGGCCGCGGTCGCGGGCTCCGGCCTGTACGCCGACGGCTACCGGGGCCGCGCCCGCATGGTGGTGGACCTGGACCGCGAGGTGCTGCTCGGGGTCACCTTCGTGGGCCCGGCGGTCGGCGAGATGCTGCACTCGGCGACCATCGCGGTGGCGGGCGAGGTACCGCTGGGCCGCCTGTGGCACGCGGTCCCGTCCTACCCGACGATCAGCGAGGTGTGGCTGCGGCTGCTGGAGGCGTACCGGGGCTGAACCCCGCCCGCCCGGCCGGAACCGGCGTCCGCGCCCGCACGTCGTACCACTGACGGCACGGTGCGACGAGGGGAGTCACGGGTGGGCGCGGGCGTGCGGATCGACGGGGACGTACTGGTACTGGCCGACGGCGTGCGGGTGAGCTTCATCCGCACGCTGCGGCTGCCGGAGCAGGGGACGCATCCGCTCCCGCCCGGCCTGGGGTCCTTCCCGCTGCGGCGGGTGGAGGACCACGCGGACACCGTCCCCGCGTCCTGGCTGGCGCGCGGCGGCGTGCTGCTGCCGATGTACCTGCGCGAGGCGATGTGGCTGCGCTTCCAGTCGCCCGAGCCCGCCGCGCTCCAGGTCGGCGTCGGCAAGGTGTGCGCGGTGTCGGGCAAGCCGTGGAGCGCGCGCCTGGCGCGCGACCCGCAGAACTACGTCGTGCTGCCGCGCCAGCCCTGGCTGGACGGGATCAACTCCGGCACGGGCACGGTGCGCCAGTTCGTCGCCGTGCCGCTCGGCCTGGGCGCCACGGTGGAGGGCCAGGTCACCGGCGAGGAGACCTGGGGCGGGGTGCAGCTCCAGGCGTTCACGCTGGGTCCCGAGCCGCTGCGGGCGTGGCGGCGCGAGCAGGAGCTGCTGCGCGCGGAGGCACTCGCCGCCCGCCGCAGGGCCCCGGGGACGGCGGGGGTTCCTCGCCCGTGATGCGGCGCCAGTCCGGCGGCGTCACCAGGTGGACGAAGACCCGTCCCGCGGGCTCGTCCGCCCAG
>NZ_JBEOYE010000037.1:0-86519 GCF_040296945.1 Streptomyces sp. NPDC001941
CCGGTCCTGGGGGCCAGCCCCCAGACCCCCGCTCCTCAAACGCCGGAGGGGCTGGATTTGGCCCGGCGGCTCCGGAGGGGCTGGAAATGACGGGCGCCCCCTCACCCCGTAACAGAAAGGCACCCCCTCTCATGGACCTGGTCATCCGCGACGCCCGCGTCATCGACGGCTCCGGCGCCCCCTCCTACCGCGCCGACATCGCCCTCGACGACGGCCGCGTCGCCGCGATCCGCACCGAGGGCGACGGCCCCCGCCTCTCGGCGCGGCGGAGCGTCGAGGCCGACGGCCTCGCCCTCTCCCCCGGGTTCATCGACATGCACGCCCACAGCGACCTCGCCCTGCTGCGCGACCCCGACCACAGCGCCAAGGCGGCCCAGGGCGTCACCCTGGAGGTGCTGGGGCAGGACGGGCTCTCGTACGCGCCGGTCGACGACCGCACCCTGGCCGAGGTCCGCAGGGCGATCACCGGCTGGAACGGCGACGGTTCGGACGTCGACTTCGACTGGCGCACCGTGGGCGAGTACCTGGACCGGCTGGACCGGGGGATCGCGGTCAACGCCGCGTACCTGATCCCGCAGGGCACCGTGCGGATGTACGCGGTGGGCTGGGACGACCGCCCCGCCACGGAGGCCGAGGTGCGGCGGATGCGGGAGCTGGTGGCCGAGGGGATGGAGCAGGGCGCGGTCGGGATGTCCTCAGGGCTCACCTACACCCCGGGGATGTACGCGGACGACGCCGAACTGACCGAGCTGTGCCGGGTGGTGGCCCGCTACGACGGCTACTACTGCCCGCACCACCGCTCGTACGGCGCCGGGGCCCTGGAGGCCTACCGGGAGATGGTCGACCTCACCCGCAGCGCGGGCTGCGCGCTGCACCTGGCGCACGCCACGATGAACTTCGGGGTGAACGAGGGCAAGGCCCCCGACCTGCTCGCGCTGCTCGACGAGGCGCTGGACGGCGGGGCGGACATCAGCCTGGACACGTACCCGTACACCCCCGGCTGCACCACCCTCGTGGCGATGCTGCCCAGCTGGGCGAGCGAGGGCGGGCCCGAGGCGGTCCTGGCGCGGCTCGCGGACGACGCGACGGCCGAGCGGATCCGGCACGACCTGGAGGAGGTCGGCTCGGACGGCTGCCACGGGGTGCCCATCGAGTGGGACACCATCGAGGTCTCCGGCGTGAGCGACCCTGGCCTGGCCTCCTGCGTCGGCAAGACCATCCAGGAGGCGGCCGGGATGCGCGGCGAGGCCCCCTGGGTCACCGCGCGGCGGCTGCTGCTCGACGACCGGCTGGGCTCGACGATCCTGCAGCACGTCGGGCACGAGGAGAACGTCCGGGCGATCATGCGCCACCGGGTGCACACCGGCGGCAGCGACGGCATCCTGCAGGGCTTCAAGCCGCACCCGCGCGCCTACGGCACCTTCCCGCACTACCTGGGCCACTACGCCCGGGAGCTGGGCATCCTCTCCCTGGAGGAGACCGTGCACCACCTCACCGCGCGCCCGGCCGCCCGGCTGCGGCTGCCCGACCGGGGCCTGGTGCGCGAGGGCTACCGCGCGGACCTGGTGCTCTTCGACCCGGACACGGTGGCGGCGGGCTCCACCTTCGAGGCGCCGCGCACCCTGCCGACGGGCATCCCGCACGTGCTGGTGGACGGGAAGTTCGTGATCGAGGACGGCCGGCGCACCGACGTGCTGGCGGGCAGGTCGGTGCGCCGGACGGCGTGAGGCGTTGCGCCACGAGGAGCCGCGGCGTGGGGCGTTACGGCCTGGGGAGCGTGCAGCCCGGGCGGGTCAGGTCGACCTTGCTGCCGGCGCCTATGCAGGGCACCAGGATGTAGGTCTCCTGGGCGTAGTTGATGCCCTGGCGCACGGTCACGTTGCCGTTCTGGTCGACCTCGCACGGGTTGTTGACCGTGCAGCGCTGGCCGTCCTCGTTGCCGGTGTTGTTGACGGCGACGACCTTGCCGGTCGCGTTGTCGATCACCGGGGAGCCGGAGGTGCCGCCGATGGTGTTGCAGGCCGAGGTGTAGCGCAGCGAGTCCTTCCAGGTCCAGTCGCCCTCCTTGAGGCGGTAGACGAACCCGTCGGCGTTGCAGCTGTAGATCCGCTTCCAGTAGCCGGAGACGACCTTGATCGCGGTGCCCTGGACCGGGTGCGCCGCGTTCAGCTCCAGTGCCTTGATCCCGTAGCTGCTCTGGATCTGCGCGTAGGTGCTGGTCAGCTGGTACAGCGAGACGTCCGTGTCGGTCATCGTGCCGTACGCGATCCTGCTGGCGCGCAGCGTGGCGACCTTGTTGCCCGCCGAGTTGAGCAGGCTGAAGGTGCGGCTGGAGGCGCGGTTGACGACGACCTGGCCGGGGCCGGGCATGCCCGTCTCCAGACAGTGGCCGTTGGAGAGCACCAGCGCCGGGTCGTTCGGCTGCGCGCTCGGCGTGCGCACCACCGATCCCGAGCAGTTGCTCAGCGCCACCGTGCCCGCGAAGTCCACCGCCTTGACCTGGGCCTTGACCTGGGCCTTGGTCTCCGCCGCGGGTGTGGCGGCGGTCGCGGGTGAGGTGGCCGCCGCCGCGCCGATCAGGGCGAGGGCGGTCAGGGCACCGGCGAGAGGCTTGTTCATGTGGGGGTCCCCTCTTGTCGTGCGGGCCGGCATCGCGCACGACGGGATCGCGCACGACGACGTCACACAGGACGAAAAATTGTCATGCGCATTGTTCGGGGACGCGCTCAGGCCGGCAAGGAGTCCTTTTCGGCCACACCGGCCACACCGGTCGCGCGGTCCGCGCCGGACCTCCGCAGCCACAACAGCCCCGCCGCGCACACCAGTCCGGCGAGCACGAAGCCGTACCAGGGGGTGTGGCCGTCGGGCGCGGTCTCGTACGTGAGGGCCGCCGAGAGCACCGCGAGGACCCGGCCCGTCGTGGTGGACCAGGCAGTGGCCGCGACCACCACGGTGCCCCACAGCAGGTACCAGGGCTGCACCATCGGCGACAGCGCGACCAGCGCCAGCAGCGCCAGGCCGAGCGCGTGCACCGGGTCCAGGACCGGGCGCCCGCGCCACGGCCGCAGCGACCGCAGGGCCAGCCACCCGATGACCGCCAGCGCCAGCGCCAGGCCCAGGCTCTGCACCGCGCCCTTCACCGGGTCAGGGTCGGCGCCCAGCAGCACCCGGGCCGCCTGGCCGAGCCCGAGGCCCAGGTCGCTGGAGAGCGACAGGGCGGTGTGGATGGTCCCGGCGACGCTCTGGGTGCGGGCCCAGCCGAGCCCGGTCCCGGCCAGCACGCTCGCCCCGGCGGCCACGGCGGCGGCCACCGCGCCCGGCAGCACGAACGCGCGCACCGCCCGGGACCAGGGCGCGCCCCCGCCGCGCCGCCACACCACCACGCCGACGAACAGCAGGGCCAGGGCGGCCGGGGACTTGACCATGGCGGCGCACGCGATGAGCACCGCGGCCACCGCCCAGCGCCCGCGCAGCGCCCACACCGCGCCGGCCAGCACCAGCCCGGCCATCAGCCCGTCGTTGTGGGTGCCGCCCACGACGTGGATCAGCAGCAGCGGGTTGAGCGCGGCCAGCCACAGCGCCCCGCCCTCGTCGGCGCCCCGCTCGCGGGCCAGCGCGCGCACGCCCCACACGATCAGGGCCAGGGAGGCGACGGCGAACAGCCGGAAGGCGAGCACGGAGGGGACGACGGCGCCGCCGGTGAGCGCCACGACGCCCTTGGCGAGCAGCAGGAACGCGGGGCCGTAGGGGGCGGGGGTGTCGGTCCAGTGCCCGCCGACGCTGGCGGCGGCGTCGGCGCCGCGGCTGTCGGGGGGCAGCACGGAGGGCCCGTCGGTGTAGACGTCGTGGCCCTCCAGGACCATGGCGCCCTGCGCGATGTAGCTGTAGACGTCGGCGCTGTACAGGGGCGGCGCGAGCAGCAGCGGCGCGGACCAGGCGGCGAGGGTGCGCAGCGGGTGCGGGCGGTCCCCCTTCCCGTACCGCCACCAGGCGACCAGGAGCAGGGTGAGGCCGAGGTAGGCGGCCAGCGCGCCCGCGACGGTGACGGCGGTGGAGTGCCCCGTCCACACGCCCCAGGGCTCCCGGACGGGCAGCGCCCCGGCGAACCAGCCGCCGACGGCCACGCCGAAGGACCCGAGCACGCCAAGAAACACCCACATGAGCCCCCAACCTACCGGCGCCCGGGACCCCGGCTGCCCCCGATGCCGGGCGGGGCCGCCCCCACGTGGTCCAAAACACGCCGCGCCCCGGCCCGCGCGGCCGTAAGCTCGCGGGCATGCAGGTCATCCAGTCGACGAAGCTCGCCAACGTCTGTTACGAGATCCGGGGCCCGGTCCTCGAAGAGGCCATGCGGCTGGAGGCGGCGGGGCACCGGATCCTGAAGCTGAACACCGGCAACCCGGCGGCGTTCGGCTTCGACTGCCCGCCCGCGATCCTGGAGGACATGCTCCGCAACCTCAGCGAGTCGCACGGGTACGGCGACGCCAAGGGCCTGCTGAGCGCGCGCCGCGCGGTGATGAGCCACTACGAGACCAAGGGCATCCCGCTCTCGATAGAGGACGTCTACCTGGGCAACGGCGTCTCGGAGCTGATCCAGATGTCGATGCAGGCCCTGCTCGACGACGGTGACGAGGTACTGGTGCCCGCGCCGGACTACCCGCTGTGGACCGCCTCGGTCTCGCTGGCGGGCGGCACGGCGGTGCACTACCGCTGCGACGAGCAGTCCGACTGGATGCCGGACATCGCCGACATCGAGCGCAAGGTGACCGACCGCACCAAGGCGATCGTCATCATCAACCCGAACAACCCCACCGGCGCGGTGTACGACGACGCGATGCTGCGGCAGCTCACCGACGTGGCCCGCCGCCACAACCTGGTCGTCTGCTCGGACGAGATCTACGACAAGATCCTCTACGACGGCACCACGCACACCCCGACCGCGGCCATCGCCCCGGACCTGATGGTGCTCACCTTCAACGGCATGAGCAAGAACTACCGGGTGGCCGGATACCGCTCGGGCTGGATGGCCGTCTGCGGCCCCAAGGCGCACGCCTCCTCCTACATCGAGGGCCTGACGGTCCTGGCGAACATGCGGCTGTGCGCCAACATGCCCGCGCAGCACGCGGTGGCCGCCGCCCTCCAGGGGCGGCAGTCCATCGACGACCTGGTGCGCCCGGGCGGCCGGCTGCTGGAGCAGCGGGACGCGGCGTACCGGGTGCTGACCTCGATCCCGGGCGTGACCTGCGTGAAGCCCAAGGGCGCGCTGTACCTGTTCCCGCGCCTGGACCCGTCCGTCTACAAGATCAAGGACGACCGGCAGATGGTCCTGGACCTGCTGCGGGCCGAGAAGATCATGGTGGTGCAGGGCACCGGCTTCAACTGGCACGAGCCGGACCACTTCCGGATCGTGACGCTGCCCACGGCCAAGGACCTCACCGACGCGATCACCCGGATCGGCAGCTTCCTGGACGGCTACGGCCAGCACTGACGGCCGGCGACGACCGGGCCCGGATCCTTTGCCGAGACTTTCCGACTCCGGACAACTTTAGACTGGATCCAATGTAGGCTGGCCTCCCGAGCTACCGAAGGAGGCCGTCCGTGTACGAACCGATCCGCACCAGGTCCGTCCACTCCACGGCCGAGGCCTCCCGCTTCCCGCACCGCTCCCGCGAGGAGGAGCTGGACATCCAGCTGGCCGGCCACCTCGGCGCGCTGCTCGCCGTCACCGACGAGCTGGGCGACGACCCGGCCGCCGAGCGCATCGCCCAGCAGGTCGCCCGGCTGCGCGGCGCCCCGCCCGCCCGGCACGCCGCCCTGACCGGCTCCTCCCCCACCACCCTGCACCGCCGCGCCCACGCCCTCGCCGGGCGCGCCCTGCTGGTCGCCGCCTCCCGCGCCGACACCGCCGCCGCGATCCTCGCCGCCGAGCGCATGGACGCCCACGCGGCCGCCGTGGCGCCCGCGCAGCCGGCCGCGGCCTCCTGACGGCCCCGGTCCGCGCGCCGCGGAGGTCCGCGGACCGGGTGCCACCCATCTACTGACACGCCTTCAACTGCCGTACCCGTACCGGATCTTGGCGGATATCGATCCGGGACGCGGGCTTCACCTCCCGTACACCCGGACAGCGCCGGAACGTGGGTTTCCGCGAGCAGATTGCCCCCGTGAGACGCATCGTGGGAATCGTCCTGGCGGTGCTGCTGATCGGCGGCGTGGCAGCAGCCGTCGTGGCAGGCCGAGAGAGCCGGGAGACGAGCAACGGCACGGCAACGAAGACCGTGCGAGGAGTGATCGGGTCGGAGAAGGCCGAGTTCTTCGCCGATCCCGAGGTGGTGAAGGCCCTCGCTGCCAAGGGCCTCACCGTGAAGGCGGAGACCGCGGGCTCCTGGGACATGGAGCAACTCCCGCTCAAGGGGTACGACTTCGCGTTCCCCTCCGCCAAGGCCCCGGCCGACGGACTGCGGGCCAGGGCAGGGGCGACCGGCGCGAGCCTGCGGCCCTTCTACTCGCCGCTGGTCGTCGTCGCCCACCGCGCCGCCGCCCGGGTGCTCGCCGACAACGGCCTGGCCACCCTGACCGGCAGCGGCATCGGCACCCTGCGCATGGACGCCTACCTCAAGGCGGCCGCGGCCGACCTCACCTGGCAGCGGCTCAGGGGCGCGGCCGGGCACGCCGAGCTCAGCGGCACCCTGTTCATCACCAGCACCGACCCGGTCGCCTCCAACTCCGGCGCGCTGTACCTGGCCGCCGCGAGCTACGTCGCCGACGGCGGCCGGGTGGTGTCCGACAAGGCCGGCCTCGACCGCACCGCGCCGCTGCTGCGCAAGCTCGTCGCGGTCCAGGGCGCCCAGCAGGCCGGCTCCGACGCGCCGTTCCGCGACTTCATCAGCGGCGTCGGCAACCCGCTGGTCCTGGTGTACGAGTCACAGGTCGCCTCGCTGCTGATGGCCGGGCAGGACGCCGGGGACCTGGTGGTGCTCTACCCGGACACCACCGTCTCCAGCGACCACACCGTCGTACCGCTCACCGACGCGGGACGCGAGCTCGGCGAACTCCTCGGCACCGACCCGGCGCTGCGCCGCCTCGCGGTGCGCCACGGCTTCCGGCCGCAGGGCGCCGCCGCCGAGTTCACCACCGCCACCAAGGCGTACACCGCCCACCTCAACCAGACGCTCACCGGCATCCGCCAGGCGCCCGTGCCCACCAGCGAGGTGCTGCGCACGATGGCCCTGCGGGCCAGGAACCAGGGGGGAACCAACTGATGACCAGGACCGGAGCCCGTGCCCGGGGTGCGGCGGCCGTCCTGCTGCTCGCCCTGCTCACCGCCTGCACCTCCACCTCACCGCCGCCCGGCGGGAAGGACACCCGGCCCCCGGCGCCGAACGGCACCCTGCGGGTGCTGGCCTCCTCCGAGCTCGCCGACATGAAGTCCGTGCTCGACGAGGCCGAGAAGGCCACCGGCGTGCGCGTCGAGACGACCTACGCGGGCACCCTGGACGCCGTGGACCAGGTCGCCTCCGGCCGCGCCGGGAAGCACTACGACGCCGTGTGGCTGGCCTCCAACGACTACCTGCGGCTGCGCCCGGGCATCGGCGGCCGGATCACCGGAGAGACCCCGCTGATGACCTCGCCGGTCGCGCTCGGCGTGAAGCCCGCGGTCGTCGCCCGGCTCGGCTGGAAGCCCGCCGAGGTCACCTGGGCCCAGGTCCACCAGGCCGTCGCCGCCGGGAAGCTGACGTACGGGATGACCGACCCGGCGCGCTCCAACTCCGGCTTCGCGGCGCTGGTCTCGGTGGCCTCCGCGCTCTCGGGGGCGCAGTCGGCGCTGACCGACGCGGACGTGGCGCGGGCCACCCCGAAGCTGAAGGAGTTCTTCGCCGGGCAGAAGCTGATCTCCGGCTCCTCGGGCTGGCTGGCCAGTGCCTACGCCCGGCGCGGCACCGTGGACGCCCTGGTCAACTACGAGTCCGTACTGCTCAGTCTGAACCGCGACAGCGGGAGCGGGCTCACCGTCATCAGGCCCCGGGACGGCGTGGTCACCGCCGACTACCCGCTCACCCTGCTCGCCACCGCCTCCCCCGCCGCCAAGGAGGCCGCCGGGGCGCTGACCCGGCACCTGCGCTCCCCGGCCGCCCAGCAGGAGATCACCGAGCGCACCCTGCGCCGCCCGGTGGTGCCCGGGGTGCGCCCGGCCGCCGCGATCGCCGCCGACGCCCGCCGCGAACTGCCCTTCCCCGGCACCCGCTCGGTGGCCGACGGTCTGCTGCACGGCTACGAGAACCGGCTGCGCCGCCCCTCGCGGACCGTGTACGTCCTGGACACCTCCGGCTCCATGGAGGGCGACCGGCTGGCCCGGCTGAAGCGGACGCTGACCGCGCTCACCCCGGACTTCCGCGAGCGCGAGGAGGTGACCCTGATGCCGTTCGGCTCCCGGGTCAAGCAGGTGCGCACCCACCGGGTGGAGCCGGGCGACCCGCAGCACGCGCTGACCGCGCTGCGCGCCGACGTAGCGGCGCTGTCCGCGCAGGGCGACACGGCCGTGTTCAGCAGCCTGCAGGAGGCGTACGAGCACTTGGGCCCGCTGGACGGCTCGGCGTTCACCTCGATCGTGCTGATGACGGACGGCGAGAACACCACGGGCGCCGACGCCTCCGACTTCGACGGCTTCTACCGGGCGCTCTCCGCCGACCGGCGCGAGACGCCGGTGTTCCCGATCCTGTTCGGCGACTCCGACCGGGCCGAGCTCCAGCACATCGCCGACCTCACCGGCGGGCGCCTCTTCGACGCCACGCACGGCTCGCTGGACGGGGCGTTCGAGGAGATCCGTGGCTACCAGTAGGGGCAGGCGGTTCGTCGCGTACCTGGAGTCGCGCAAGAACCTCGCCGGCAGCGCCTGCGGCCTGCTCGGCCTGGGCCTGACCTTCACCGGTCTGGCCGGCGCCTACTGGCCGGTGGTGGTGGCCGGGCTGTACGGCGCGGGCGCGCTGGTCGCCCCGCCGGACCGGCCCGGCGCACCGCGCTTCCCCACCCCGTCCGAGCAGCTCGACGCCCTGCGCGCCGACTTCGCGACGCTGCGGGAGTACCTCGCCCGGGTGGAGCTGCCGCCGGCCGCCGCCGAGCCGCTGGGCCTGCTCGACCAGGCCCTGGAGCGGCTGCTGGACCCGGGGCCCGCGGCGGACGGCCTGGCCGGCGACCCCGGGGGCCTGCACGTGGTCGGCCGGGTGATCAGGGACGACGTGCCCGAGGCGGTGGACGCGTACGTGCGCACCCGCTGGTGGGAGCGGGTCGCCTCCGGCGCCGTCACCGCCGAGGACCACCTGGCCCGTCAGCTGCGCGCCCTGCTCGGCCAGGCGGTCGCGGTCGCCGGGGGACTGCGCGACGCGGAGGCGCTGCGCCAGGAGGCGCACACCCGGTACGTGGAGGGCACGACCCCGGACGCCCACCGGCCCCCGGAGCCGTGAGGGGGCTTCCGGGGGCCGGATGGGGTGTCGTGGCGGACCGTCGTGACCCCACTGGTCAGGGCGGCGTTTCGGGGCAGCCCGCCACGAGTTCGTACGGGACTCAGCCCAGGCGCTTCACCAGCGCGTGGTACTCGTCCCACAGCTCCTTCGGGGTGTGGTCCCCGAAGGTGTTGAGGTGGTCGGGCACCAGGGCGGCCTCCTCGCGCCACACCTCGGTGTCGACCTTCAGCAGGAAGTCGAGGTCCTCGGCGGGCAGGTCGAGCCCGTCCGTGTCCAGGGACTCCACGGTGGGCAGCACGCCGATCGGCGTCTCGACGCCCTGGGCGCGGCCGTCCAGCCGCTCCACGATCCACTTCAGGACGCGGCTGTTCTCACCGAAGCCGGGCCAGACGAACTTGCCCGCGTCGTTCTTGCGGAACCAGTTCACGTAGTAGATCTTGGGCAGCTTGGCGGCGTCGGCGTTCTGGCCCACCTTGATCCAGTGGCCCATGTAGTCGCCCATGTTGTAGCCGCAGAACGGCAGCATGGCGAACGGGTCGCGGCGCAGCTCGCCGACCTTGCCCTCGGCGGCGGCCGTCTTCTCGGAGGCGACGTTGGCGCCGAGGAAGACGCCGTGCTGCCAGTCGAAGGACTCCGTCACCAGCGGGACCGCGGAGGCGCGGCGCCCGCCGAAGAGGATCGCCGAGATCGGCACGCCCCTGGGGTCCTCCCACTCCGGCGCCGCGATCGGGCACTGGGCGGCCGGGACGGTGAAGCGGGCGTTGGGGTGGGCGGCCGGGGTCCCCGACTCCGGGGTCCAGTCGTTGCCCTTCCAGTCGGTCAGGTGCGCCGGGGACTCCTCGGTCATCCCCTCCCACCAGACGTCGTTGTCGTCGGTGAGCGCGACGTTGGTGAAGACCGCGTTGCCCCACAGGGTCTTCATGGCGTTGGCGTTGGTGTGCTCGCCGGTGCCGGGGGCGACGCCGAAGAAGCCGGCTTCCGGGTTGATCGCGTACAGCCGCCCGTCCTCGCCGAAGCGCATCCAGGCGATGTCGTCGCCGATGGTCTCCACCGTCCAGCCGGAGACGGTGGGCTCCAGCATGGCGAGGTTGGTCTTGCCGCAGGCGCTCGGGAAGGCCGCCGCGACGTACTTGGACTCGCCCTGCGGCGGGGTGAGCTTGAGGATCAGCATGTGCTCGGCGAGCCAGCCCTCGTCGCGCGCCATCACGGACGCGATGCGCAGGGCGTAGCACTTCTTGCCGAGCAGCGCGTTGCCGCCGTAGCCGGAGCCGTACGACCAGATCTCGCGGGTCTCCGGGAAGTGCGAGATGTACTTGGTGGAGTTGCACGGCCAGGGCACGTCCTGCTCGCCCGGCGCGAGGGGGGCGCCGAGGGTGTGGACGGCCTTGACGAAGAAACCGTCCTCGCCGAGCTCGTCGAGGACCGGCCGGCCCATCCGGGTCATGGTGCGCATGGAGACGGCGACGTAGGCCGAGTCGGTGATCTCGACGCCGATGGCGGAGAGCGGCGAGCCCAGCGGGCCCATGCAGAACGGGACGACGTACATGGTGCGCCCTCGCATGGAGCCGCGGAAGATCCCCCGCTCCCCCGCGAAGAGCTCCTTCATCTCCGCCGGGGCCTTCCAGTGGTTGGTCGGCCCGGCGTCCTCCTCCTTCTCGGAGCAGATGAAGGTGCGGTCCTCGACCCGGGCGACGTCGGTCGGGTCGGACGCGGCGTAGTACGAGTTGGGGCGCTTGATCTCGTCGAGCTTCTTGAAGGTGCCCTTGGCGACGAGCTCCCCGCACAGGCGCTCGTACTCGGACTCGGAACCGTCACACCAGACGACGCTGTCCGGCTGCGTTATCGCTGCGATCTCGTCGACCCAGGAGATCAGCTCCTGATGACGGGTGGGGACGGTGCTGGGAGCCGCGTTGTCGCGCGCCACGGTTGCTCCTATTCGAGGGGTTTTCAGGTGTATGCCCCGTGGGGGCCGCGACCCGGACGCTGCTGATCCGCTCATCCGGTGTCGCCCGCACTCATTTGATCATCCGACCGAAACGCGCAGATGTCCAGAGGGCCTCTCACGTGAGCATGGCCACTCATACGCGTTACCTACGGTTCCGTAGGTACCATTCGCCCATGACTACTGCGGTGCCCGAAGTGGCCGAGACACCCGCTCCGGTGAAGCCCCGACTCCGCGGCTGGCTGCACGCGGGCATGTTCCCCGCGGTCGTCATCGCCGGCGTCTTCCTCACCGCGCTGGCCGATTCCACCCGGGGCCGGATCGCCTGCGCGGTGTACGTCCTCACCGCCTGCCTGCTGTTCGGGGTCAGCGCCCTCTACCACCGGGGGAACTGGGGTCCGCGGGCGAACGCGGTCCTGCGCCGGCTCGATCACGCCAACATCTTCCTGATCATCGCGGGCACCTATACCCCGCTGACGATGCTCCTCCTGCCCGACTCCACCGGGCGGGTGCTCTTGTGGGCGGTCTGGGCGGCAGCGGTGGCGGGGATCGCCTTCCGGGTGTTCTGGGTCGGCGCGCCCCGCTGGCTGTACACCCCCTGCTACATCGCGATGGGCTGGGCGGCGGTCTTCTTCCTGCCCGAGTTCATGCGCAAGGGCGGCATCGCGGTGCTCGTCTGCGTGATCGTCGGCGGGCTGCTCTACAGCGCCGGCGGAGTGATCTACGGCATCAAGCGCCCGAACCCCTCGCCGCGCTGGTTCGGCTTCCACGAGGTGTTCCACTCGCTGACGCTGGCCGCGTTCGTGGTGCACTACGTGGGCATCTCGCTGGTCGCGTACCAGCACTCGTAGGAGCACTCGTCGGAGCACTCGCGGCGGCACTCGTAGGGCCGGATCCGGCCGGACGGCGCCACAATGGCCCCATGGCTCCCCCGACTCCCCCGCCCCCGCCGGGGCTGCGCGAGCGCAAGAAGCTGAAGACCCGCGCCGCGATCCGCGGCGCCGCCCACCGGCTGATCGCCGCGCAGGGCTGGGAGGCGACCACCGTCGAGCAGATCGCCCGGGAGGCCGACGTCTCCCCCTCGACGGTCTTCCGCTACTTCCCGGCCAAGGAGGACATCGTCCTCGCCGACGAGTACGCGACGCTGATCGCCGACGCCCTGCGGCTGCGCCCGGCGGACGAGCCGCCCCTGCAGTCGCTGCGGGTCGTCGTCCTGGCCGCGGTGCGCGCCGTACTGGCCGCCGAGGAGGCGGAGGTCGCCCAGCGCGCCCGGCTGATGACGGAGGTCCCCTCGGTGCGCGCCCGGGTCGCCGAGGCCACTGCCCGGGCCTCCCGCGTCCTGGCGGCGGCCCTCGCCGAGCGGGCGGGCCGGGCCCCGGACGACCTGGAGGCGCGGGTCTTCGCGGCGGCGGTGCTCGGGGCCCTGACCGAGACGGCGCTGTGCTGGGCGGAGGACGGCAGGCGACAGGACCTCCCGGCGCTGCTCACCCGCGCCCTGGACCGGCTGGGCGCGGGGCTGCCCCTGTAGCGACCGCCCCGCGCCCCCGGTCCCGGTGCCGCTACCGGGCGTCCCCCTTGCCGCAGGCCAGTCCGTCGCGGTCGCGGTCCAGGCCCAGCGGGTCGTCCTTGCCGTTCACCTTCAGGCGCCCGTAGTCGTGCGCCTTCAGCCACCCGCACCGCGCCTTGCCGGTCGCCGCGACCTGCGGCGGGAAGGCCGTCGGGACGCACACGTTGGCCGTGCCGTAGTGCCGGTCGCAGCCCGCCACCCGGGGGCTGACCGGGGCCGAGTCCCGCTTCTTCGGGTTCTTCTTCGGCTTCGCCGCGAGCGCGGACGCGAAGTCGTGGGCGTGCGCCCCCGCCTCGGCCCGTGCCGCCATCGCGGGCGGTCCGCCCAGGTGGACCCACTGGGCCACCGACGGCACCCCGTTGGCGTCGACCGCGAAGAGCATGTACCAGCCGGGCGGCGCCAGGTTGGGGTTGCTGGTGACGTTGAGGTCGATGTTGTTGCCGTCCACGCCCAGCGGCAGGTCCACGAACCGCTGGTTGGGGTCGGAGGAGTGGGTGACCGCGGCCGGGCGGATCAGCTCCGCCTTGGCGATCGGCCGGTCCACGGTGATGCGCTGCACGTCCCCGTAGTTCCACTCGCTGTCGATCACCGAGGTGATCTTCGGCCGGGCGCCCTTCAGCAGGTACGGCGGCGTGTAGACGGACACGTTGTGGTTGTACGTCCCGTTGCCCGGATTGTCGCCGACCGCCATCACCCGGCCGTCGGGCAGCAGGAACGCCGAGGAGTGGTACGTCCGCGGCACCGGGTCGGCGGCGAGCCCGGACTCGTACGTGTTGGTCACCGGGTCGAAGAAGGACACCTCGTAGACCGGGTCGGCGCGGTCGTGCAGCCCGCCGCCGGTCTCCAGGACCTTGCCGTCGGGCAGCAGCACCGCGGAGACGTACATCTTGCCCTCGTCACCGGTCTGCGGGCGCTTGCCGGTGCCGGTGTCCACCTGGCCCTGCGGCAGCGGCGGGCCCGCCGTGTACTGGGGGCTGGGCTGCTTGAGGTCGATGATGTCGGTGAGCCGGTTGGCGGCCGGGTTGGACTCGTTGTTGCCGCCGCCGACCGTCAGCACCCGCTGGTCCTGCGCCGGGGGCAGCAGCACGCTGGCGCTCTCGTCGCGCTCGTCCTTCTTCCGCAGCCCGGGCACGTCGGTGACGGTGTTCGCGTCGTAGTCGTAGACCGAGGCGCCGGTGCCGGGGGTGCCGTTGCCGAAGGTGTGGCTGCCCGAGTAGAAGAGGCGGCCGTCCTGCATCAGGATCATCGACGGGTACAGGCCCCAGTACGACCAGGTCTGGTTGACCTCGTTCATCGGCAGCCACCTGCCCTGCTGGGCGGAGAACCGCTCGGCGGTCACGTTCCCGGTGGAGTCCTCCTTCAGGCCGCCGAAGGAGATCACGTCGCCGTTGCCCAGGATCGTCGCCGAGGGGTACCAGTGCCCGTCGTGCAGGTCGTTGGTCTTGGTGTACTTCTCGGTCGCGGGGTCGAAGACGTACGAGTCCTTCAGCCCCTGGTAGCCGATCCTGCCGTCCGCCGACGGGTAGCCCTTGTTGCCGCTCATCACCAGCACCCGGCCGTCGGACAGCTGCACGTGCCCCGCGCAGAACATGTCCACGGGCGTGGGGATCGTCTTGTACGTGCCCGCGACCGGGTCGTACACGGCGGAGGTGAAGGTCCCGGCGGCGAACATCGACGGGTCGTTGCCGGAGCCCGCGATCAGCAGCACCTTGCCGTTGCGCAGCACCACCGAGTGCATCGAGCGCACCGGGTTCTTCACCGGCAGCACGTCCCAGCGGCCCTTGGCGCACTCCTCGGCGGTGCCCGTGCACACCGGGTCCGGCGCGGGCGGGGTGACCTCCTCCATCACGTAGTCGTCGGTGGTGACGCTGCCCGTGCCGAAGACGGAGACGCCCCAGGCGATCCGGTCCGTGCCGGGCGGGACGACCGGGGTGCGCACCTCGGCGCGCGTCCAACTACCCCGCATGTCGAGGGTCTTGAGGTCGGTCCAGTACTGCCAGCCCGCCGTGGCGTCGTGCCGGAAGAGGGTGACGGCGGTGTCCGGGGTGGTCGACTTGTACCAGAGGGACAGGTCGTACTGCTTCTCGGGCACCACGGGCGGGGCACAGGCCGCCGACTCCGTGATCAGCGCCTTGCGGTCGCCGTCCAGGCGCCGGGTGAGCTCGACCTTCATGGCCGCCGTGCCGGTGTGCGCGTCGGCGGTCGTGGTGAACGTGAAGTCGTTGTCGCCCCAGCCGGACCTCTCCCAGCAGTGCGGCATGCCGTCGGTGCCGGGGGTCTCGAACCCCGGGTTCTTGATCAGGTTGGTCCCCGCCACGGCGGGCTGCGGCACGGCCATGAGCAGCGCGCCGGCCATGCCGGCCGCGGCCAGCAGGGCCGTCCTCGCGCGCCGCCGGGCGCCGCTGACTCCGCGTCGTCTCACGCGGTCCTCCTTCCCGGGCGGCCCGGGCGGGCCGCCGGCGTGGTGGCGCGCAGCCCGGCCAGGTGGCGCAGGAAGCGCAGGCCCTCGCGCAGCGTCGACTTGGACTCGCCCGCGAACCGCTCCCGGAACCGGAAGGGCACCTCGGCGACCTTCAACGGCGCGTTGCGCACGGCGAGTTCGAGCAGGATCTTGTAGCCGAGCGGTCGCAGCGACTCCACCGCGACCGCGCCCCGGCGCAGCGCGAAGAAGCCGCTCATCGGGTCGCTGATCCCGGCCAGCGCCCCCGGGAAGAGGGCCTTGGCCAGCAGGGTGGAGGCGCCGGAGACGGCGACCCGGTAGCCGCCGGACAGGCCGGCGCGGCTGCCGCCGGACAGGTAGCGGCTGGCGACGACCAGGTCGGCGCCCTCCTTCTCGCCGGTGGCGACCAGGTCGGGCACCAGGTCCGGCGGGTGCTGGAGGTCGGCGTCCATCACGACGACCCAGTCGCCGTCCACGGCCCGCAGCCCCTCGACGACCGCGCCGCCGAGGCCGCCCTCGGGGGCGTCGCGGTGGAGGACGGCGACCGGGAAGGGGCAGTCGCGGGCGGCGTCGGCGATCACGGCCGGGGTGTCGTCGGTGGAGTCGTCGACGAACAGCACCTCGCAGGGCAGCCGGTGCGGCACGGCCGCGGCGATGCGCCGCAGCAACTCCCGTACGTTCGCCGCCTCGTTGAAGGTCGGTACGACGACGGTGACGGTCGTCGCCCCGGTCCCCGCGCCGGTCTCCGCGCCGGTCACCGGGCCGCCCCGGCCACCCGGCGGATCTCGATGCGGTCCTCGCCCTCGCCGAAGGTGGCCACCGGCCGCGAGTGCTCCAGGGTGTCGCGGACGGTGGGCAGGGTCGGCGCGTCGCGCCGCACGGTCGGCGTGGACACCACGTAGTCCAGGTCGCGCCAGCCGTGCGGCAGCGTCTTCACCACCGCCGGGTCCAGGTCGGCCTTGTAGAACCAGATGGCGCCGGGACCCGGCCGGTAGCCCGCGTGGACCAGGTCGAGCCAGAGCGCGTCGTCGACCAGGACGCGGGTGCGCGCCGGGTCGGGCACCTCGGTGGCCAGCCAGCCGGCGGCGGCCCGGTAGCCGGAGTTGGCGTCGGCGGTCAGGGCGGTGCGCCCGCCCTCGTACCAGCGCGGCGCGACGTACGCGACGGCGGCCAGCGCCAGGGCGGCGGCCAGCGCGCGGCGCGCCGGGAGCAGGCGCGGCGCCACCTCGCCCCGGCTGAACACGGCGTGGGCGACGCTGGCGGCGCCCCCGGCGAGCAGCAGCGCCAGGAAGGGCAGCGCCTGGATGACGTACATCGCGGGCAGGTAGCCGCTGGGGCGCAGGGCGACGACGGTGAGGACCACCACGGCGAGCGCGGGCCCGGCGAGCGCCCGGGCGGTCACCGACCAGCGCAGGGTGAGCAGGATCAGCGCGGCGCCCGCGAGGCCGCCGAGCGGCAGCACGTGGTCGTAGTAGAGCCAGGAGCGCAGCACCTCGTTCGAGCCGCTGCCGGGGTCGAGGATGAACCCGGAGCCGGGGCGGCTCATCTGGTACGTGATGCCCTCCCACAGCGACACGTGCCCGGCCCCCGGCCACAACTCGCCCTTGAGCAGGGCGAAGAGCGGGTAGGAGAAGCCGATCAGGACGCACGCGGTGACCGCGCCGGTGACCGCGAACTTGCGGGTGTCGCGGTGGCTGTGGCGCCACATGGTGACCAGCAGGGCGGGCAGGACGACGAGCATCGTCTCCTTGGTGAGCACGCCGACGGCCGCGGCGACCCCGGCCCCGAAGTGGTGCCACAGGTCGCGGTTGGGCGAGGCGGCCAGGCAGAAGGCGAACAGCATCCACATCACGGCGATGTTGTCGAGGAAGATCTCCCGCTGGAGCACCACGGCCAGCGGCGAGAGCCCGAACAGCGCCATGGCGAGCCCGGCGGCCCAGCGCGGCAGCCAGAGCCGGCGCGCCAGCACGTACAGCAGGACCGCGCTGGCGGCGCTGACCACCAGCATCGCGCCGCGCATCGCGCCGACGGTCATGGACTCGGGTGCGAACAGCGAGGGGATCCAGGTGAGGACCGCCAACTGCAGCCAGCCCAGCGGCGGGTGGTCGTACCAGTACGTGTAGTGGGCGAGCCCCTTGCCCTGCTGGACGGCCCACGCCTGGGAGAGGTAGGTGCCCTCGTCGTCGCTGAAGGCCGGGTAGTGCTGGATGTTCCAGCCCTGCACCAGCAGGACCGCGACCAGCACCGCCCCGCACAGCAGCAGGTCGGGGCGGGAGCTGCGGAAGCGGACGTAGGGGCGGACGGTGACGACGCGCTTGGGGTCGGGGGCGCGGTGCGCGCGGTGGCGGACCGGGGCGGGCCCGGGGGCCGCGGGCAGGGTCGAGGTCACGCGTGCACGTCCTCTCTGGAGTCTCTGCTCTGTCCGGCCGTCCCGGTCGTCCCGGCTCCGTCCGCCAGGTGGGCGCCGACGTGGCTGGTCAGCTCCCAGCCCCGCTGGCCGCGCTGCTCGCGCCAGACGGCGCGCAGCGCGGCGCCGGCCAGGAGCACCTGGTAGAAGGGGCCGCCCACGACGAGCTTGAGGTAGTGCGCGAGGCGGACGCGCAGGCCGTACTGGACGCCGAAGTCGTGCAGTCCGACGACCTCGAAGACGAAGGTCACCATGGCCGTGATGAGCGGCAGGAAGGTGAGGAAGGCGACGGCGACGGGCACGTCGAGGAAGAGCGCGACGGCCACGTTGAAGGGGATGACCAGGCCGGTGAAGGCCTGCATGAACGGCGTCATCAGGGTGTAGCGGGCGAGCATCCGCTGGCCCAGGGTGGGCAGCCGCTTCCAGTCCTTCTTGCGGTAGACCTGGAGGAACCCCTGGTTCCAGCGGGTGCGCTGCTTGAGCAGGCTGACCAGGGTGCCGGGGGTCTCCTCGCGGGTGACCATGTCGGCGTCGTAGGCGACGACCACGCGCTTGCCGGTGCTGGACAGCCGTACGCCCAGGTCGCAGTCCTCGGCCAGGCACTCCGGGTCCCAGCCGCCGGCCTCGCGCAGCACCGTGGTGCGCACGAAGACGGTGTTGCCGCCGAGCGGGATGAAGCCCTTCGCGGCGTGCAGGTGCAGCCGGGAGCGGAACCAGAAGAAGTACTCCAGGCAGTTGCGCAGCGCGTACCAACTGGAGTGGAAGTTGATCAGCTGCACGCCGCCCTGGACGACGTCGGCGCCGGTCTCGCGGAAGGCGTGGTCGACGTGGGCGAGCAGCTCGGGGTGGACCTGGTCCTCGGCGTCGAAGACGCCCACCACGTCGCCCCGGCAGTACGGCAGCGCGGTGTTGAGGGCCTTGGGCTTGTTCTTGGTGGCGTGGGTGTCGACGACGACCCGGACCCGGCCGGGGTCGCGGGCGGCGGCCCGCTCGGCGACCTCGGCGGTCTCCGGGTCGTCGTGCCCGACGATCACGATGATCTCGAAGTCGCGGTGGCTGGATTCGAGCAGCCGCTGGACCGTGTGCTCCAGGACGAGTTGCTCGTGGCGCGCGGGCAGCAGCAGCGAGAAGGCGAGCCGGCCCGCGTCGGTCGGCCTCTCGAATCGGGTGGCGGCCAGCGTCTCCGGCGTGCGCCAGGCGTGCATCTGCCACCACAGCGTGAACGCGGCCATCGCGAAGAGGGCGAGCGAGACGGCGGCTATGAGCCCCGGTACCAACAAGAAAGGTCCCCCCTTGGACCCCCTGGACCCGCGTGCGCGCAGGCGTCATCGCCGTGCGCGGTACGAGTCGATCCCCACCTAAGAGTCCGCACCCACCGGCCCGCGCGCGGCTCCCCAGACGCGCACGGACCACGGTCAACTCGTCGTGACCTGGACTTTAGGTGGGGAGTATGACACTCCGGAGCACCGTTGTTAAAGGGTTGGTTTCCCGGGTCAGTCGGTGAGTTTCCGGGCGAGTGCGGCGGCGTCGGCGGTGGGTGCGTCGCACACGAAGTGCCGGCAGACGTACGCGGTAGGCCGCCCGTCGATCTCCGTACGGTCCCTGAGCAGCGGGAACTCATCCGCGCCAACTGGCCCGAAAGCGACCACGGCACCGGGCGCCGGGCTCAGCCAGGCGGTGCGCAGCAGCTCCCGGGCGGCCGGGTCGCCGGCCGCGCCGACCACCGCGACCTCGCGCGGCCCGTCGAGCAGCGCCTCGGCGGCGGCCAGGCCCCAGCCGATGAACCGGGGCGCGCGCGGGCCGAGCGCCTTGACCACGCCGAGGGCCTGCTCGGCGGCGGTGCGGTGCGGCTCGGAGCCGGTGTGCGCGGCGTAGCTCAGCAGGGCCGCGGCGGCGGCGGTCCAGCCGGACGGGGTGGCGCTGTCGGTGGGGTCCTGGGGGCGGCGGATGAGCTGCTCGGCGTCGTGCGCGGTGTCGTAGAGGGCGCCGCCCTCCGCGACGAACTGGTCGAGCACGATGTCCAGCAGGAAGCCCGCGAATTCCAGCCACACGCCCTCGCCGGTGACGGAGGCCAGCGCCAGGAAGCCCTCGGCGACGTCCGCGTAGTCCTCCAGGACGCCCGCGTTGCTGCCGGCCCGGCCGTCCCGGGAGGTACGGGTGAGCCGGGCGCCCTCGTCCAGGTGCAGCCGGACCAGCAGGTCGGCCGCCTCGGTGGCCCGCTCCACCAGGTCGGGCCGCTCGAAGCAGGCCCCGGCCTCGGCGAGCGCGGCGACGGCGAGCCCGTTCCAGGCGGCCACCACCTTGTCGTCCCGCCCGGGCCGCACCCGCTCCTCGCGCGCGGCCAGCAGCCGGGCCCGCACGTCGGCGAGCCGGTCGGCGTCCACGGGCCCGGTGTCCCGGGGCAGCTGGAGGACGGAGGAGCCGTGCTCGAAGGTGCCCTCGTCGCTGACGCCGAAGCAGCGGGCGGCGAAGGCGGCGTCGTCCTCGCCGAGCGCGTCCGCCAGCTGCGCGGGGGTCCACGCGTAGAAGGCGCCCTCGACGTGCGCGCCGGTCCCGTCGTCGCTGTCGGCGTCCAGCGCGGAGGCGAACCCGCCCTCGGGGGTGCGCAGTTCGCGGACCATGAAGTCGGCGGTCTCCAGGGCCACGCGCCGGGCGAGGGCGGACCCGGTCACCTTCCACAGGTGCGTGTAGACCCGGCACAGCAGCGCGTTGTCGTACAGCATCTTCTCGAAGTGCGGCACGATCCACTCGCGGTCCACGGAGTAGCGCGCGAAGCCGCCGCCGAGCTGGTCGTAGATGCCGCCGCGGGCCATCGCCTCGCAGGTGTCGGCGGCCATCTGCAGCGCGCCCTCGGCGCCGGTGCGCACGTGGTGGCGCAGCAGGAACTCGACCGCCATGGACGGCGGGAACTTGGGCGCGCCGCCGAAGCCGCCGTGCGCCGGGTCGTACTCCCGGGTCAGCCCGAGCAGCGCCTGCGCCAGCTCCTCCTCGCCCGGCGACCCGTCCCCGCCGTGCGCGAGCGACCGCCCGGCCAGGTCCCGCACGATCTTCGCGGCCACCTCGGCAACCTCCTCGCGCCGCCCGTCCCAGGCGGCGACGACGCCCTCCAGCACCTCGCGGAAGGAGGGCGAGCCGTGCCGGGGCTCGGGCGGGAAGTAGGTGCCGAAGTAGAACGGCTCGGCGTCGGGCGTCAGGAACACGGTCATCGGCCACCCGCCGTGCCCGGTGGCGGCCTGCACGGCCTCCATGTACACGGCGTCGACGTCGGGCCGCTCCTCGCGGTCGACCTTCACGGCGACGAACCGCTCGTTGAGGTACGCGGCGGTGGCCTCGTCCTCGAAGGACTCGTGGGCCATGACGTGGCACCAGTGGCACGAGCTGTACCCCACGCTGAGCAGCACGGGCACGTCACGCTCGCGCGCCTCGGCGAAGGCGGCCTCTGACCAGGGCCACCAGTCGACGGGGTTGTCGGCGTGCTGGAGCAGATAGGGGGACGTCTCGTCGGCCAGTCGGTTCGGCATGCCCCCATCCTGCCGGACACCCGGGGGGATCCGTGGAGGCCCTCCGGACGGGCGGCGGGGCCGCCCCGGACAGTAGGCTGGCCCCAGCATCGCCGAACCCGCCGAGGCCCCTCCCGAGGAGGTACACCATGAGTGCCGAGATGGTGGCGCCCGCGTGGATGCACCTGCAGATCAGCGCGGAGGAGTACGACTCCTGGTCCGCCGAGCAGTGCGCCGGCATCGAGATCGTGGACGGAATGGTCGTCGTGAGCCCGAGCGCGTCCAAGCGGCACAACCGGCTGGCCCGGATCCTGGCGAACGCGCTGGACGCCGCGGCGGGCCCGGACTGGAACGCCGACACGGACTTCGACGTCCGGCTCCAGGACGTCCCGCTCACCAACCGCCGCCCGGACGTCGTCGTCTACCGCGCGGACACCCTGGACGTCACGCCCACCCGGCCCGAGCACGTCCTGCTGGTCGTCGAGGTCGTGTCGCCCGGTTCGGAGACCACCGACCGGGTCGTGAAGGTCGACCAGTACGCCAAGGCGGGCATCCCCTTCTACTGGCGGGTCGAGCAGGCCGCCACCGGCGTCCCGATCGTCTACACCTACGTACGCGACCCGGCCACGAACGCCTACCGGGACGGCGGGGTGTTCACCGGCACGGTGAAGGCCGCCGCACCGTTCCCCGTCACCGTCGACCTCGGCGCCCTCTGACGCCACGCGCGCCCCCGGCCGCACGGTCCGCGCGGAAGGCGTAGTTCCGGTGGTGGCCTCGCGTTGGGTGTCGATCCGCAGGAGACTTGGGCTCGCAACCTAGCGGAGGGGGAGCCACATGCGGGACAGCCATCGCGCCGATGCCGAGCGGCTGTTGGTGCGCGCGGTGGAGGAGGAGGTGCGCCGCAGCGGTGGGCGCGCCGACTCGGGGACGCTGCTGGCGCGGGGTCGGGCCGCGCTGGACGCACTGGCGGAGGCCGCGCGCGAGGAGTACGCGGCGTACGAGAGGGCCCTGGACGCGGCGGAGGCGGAGCTCCAGCCGCTGGCCGGGCGCTTCAGCAAGGAGCGGATGTCGACTCCCGTACTGGTGACGGGGGTCGCCGCCGTCGTGGCGGTGGGCGCGGACGTCGCGCTCGGGACCGGGGCGGGCACCGCGTTCGGCGCGGGCGCCGCCGTCGCCGTCGCCGGGGCCGCCGCCACCGTGCTCAAGGCGACCGCCGGGCACTGGCCGGCCGCGCACCGCAGGGCCGGTGCGCTGGCGCAGCCCGGCGGGGTGGAGCAGCTGCGGCTGCAGTGGCTGGCCGCGCTGGAGGTGCGGGGCATCCGCCCCTTCCTCGATCAGCAGCGCATGCTGGCCAGCCGGACCCCGCCGCCCAAGAAGTCGACGGCGCCCGCGCTGCGCAAGGACCGCAGCGCGACGGCCAGGACCCGGAACCTGCTGGAGCAGTCCTTCCAGCAACTGCCCGCCACCGAGGGCGTGTTCGCCGGGCGGCGGCGCGAGATGGAGCAGCTCGGCCAGTGGGTGCGGGCCGGCCGCGCCGCCACCACGACCCGGCCCACCGTGGTCGTGCTGCACGGCGATCCTGGCTCCGGGCGGACCACCCTGGCCGTGCGGGCCGCGCTGCACCTGCGCGACCAGTTCCGCGGCGCCTGCGTGGTCGACCTGCGCGGCGCCAGCCGGGACGAGCCGCCGCTCGCCACCCGCGACGCGCTGCTGCACCTGCTCAACCGGCTCGGCGCCCCGCGCGAGCAGCTGCTCTTCCGCGACGGCGCCTCCACCGGGCGTCCGGTGCCGGGCAGCGGCGAGCAACAGGAGCGCAGGCTCGCCGAGTTGTACCACCAGCACCTGACCGGGCTGCCGGTCGTGGTCGTCCTGGACGACGCGCACGACGCCGCGCAGGTGCGCACCCTGGTCCCGGAGCGCTCCGACAGCCTGGTGCTCGTCACCGCGCGCCACCCGCTGGACCTGGGCGCGGACGTGGCGGCCCGGGTGCACCAGCTGCCGGTCGAGGCGCTGGGCCCGGCCGGTACGGAGGAGCTGCTGCGGGCCGTCGCCCAGGGGGCGGACGAGGGCCCCTACGACGGCGAAGCCGCCGAGCGCGTACGGGAGTTGTGCGGCGGCCTGCCGCTGGCGCTGAAGATCGCCGGGTCCTCGGAGGGCAAGCGGTCCACCGCCGAGCTGGCCCGGACGCTGTCCGCGGTCGGGCAGGCCGGGGACCCGGTGGAGCGGGCCCTGTGGGCGCGCTACGGCGAGGACCTCAGCGAGCCGGGCCGGCGGCTGCTGCGCCGGCTCGCGCTGGCCGGGCGCGCCTCGCTGGGCGCGGCGGCGGGCGCGGCGCTGCTCGCCGCCGAGGAGCAGGAGGCGGCCGGACTGCTGCGGGAGCTCGCGGCGGCGGGCCTGCTGGACCGGGTGCGGGGCGACCGCTACCGGCTGCACGACGCGGTGCGGGCCTTCGCGGCGGCCCGGCTGCGCACCGAGGAGGAGCCCGCCGAGACCGCCGCCGCGCAGGAGCGGCTGATCCAGAACTACGCGGAGCTGGCCGACGCGGTGATCCGCATGGTGGACGGCAAGATGTCCACCCGTACCGGCCAGTTCGGCGGGCACGGCTTCCCGTCCCTGGAGGCGGCGCTGCGCTGGCTGGACGACGAGTCCAGCTTCATCACCGCCGCCCTGCGGCACGCCGAGGGCGTGGACCAGCAGGCGGTCCTGGACCTGCTGGGCGCGCTGTGCGACTACTGCCTGCTGCGCGGCGACCTCTACCGGCTCGGCGAGATCACCGAGCTGACCGAGGCCGTCGACCAGGGGCTGCTGATGCGCTCGGTGCAGTGGCGCACCGGCATCGCGGCCCGGCAGCTGGGCGAGCTGGACAAGGCCCGCACCACGCTGACCTCGGTGGTCTCGCTCTACCAGCAGGCCCACCAGGACGCGGGCGCGGCGCTGGCCCTGTGCTCGCTCGGCATCACGCTGCACCACCAGGGCAACCTCACCGAGGCCGCGGTCCGGCTTCGCGAGGCCCTGGCGCTGCAGGCGGCGCCGGAGCTGGCCGCCGACCGGGGCTGGACGCTGCACGCGCTGGCGGCCGTCGAGCGGGACCGGGCCAACCTGGCCGAGGCGCTGACCCTGCTGACGACCGCGCTGGCGCTGCACCGCGAGAGCGAGTCGCTGCACGGCGAGGCCTGGTCGCACTTCCAGTACGGGCAGGTGGCGCTGCGCATGGGCGACGTGCCGCGCGCCGAGTCGGAGCTGCGGGACGCGCTGGAGCTGTACGGGCGCACCCGCGACGAGCGCGGCGAGGCATGGGCGATGACGCAGCTGGCCAGGGCCCGGCTGGTGGACGGCGATCCGGGCGCGGCCGTGGACCGGCTGCGCCAGGCGCTGTCGCGCCACCGGGACCAGGAGGACGCGCGCGGCGAGGCGTGGACCCTGTACTACCTGGGCCAGGCGCTGGAGGAGCGCGGGGACCGGGACCAGGCGGTGCGGGAGCTGGAGCGGGCCCGCACGATGTTCTCGCGGATGCGGGACGTGTACGGGCTGGCCTGCGCCCGCCACCACTCGGGCCGGGTCACCCGCGACCAGCTCGCCGCCCGCACCGGCAACCTGCGCAACTCCGGGTTCGCCCGGCAGCTCCTGGTGGACGCGCGCGCCGACTTCCGGCGCATCGGGGTGGCCCACGGCGAGGCGTGGACGTGCCTGGAGCTGGCGGTCGTGGACGGCGGCAACGCCAAGGCGGCGCAGGCGCTGGAGCTGTGCGCGGAGGCGGACGCGCTGTTCGTCTCGTACGGCGACCGGCGCGGCTCGGACTGGGCCCGCTTCCTGCGCTGCACGCTGCTGCCGTACGCCTCGGCGGGCGGGGTGGAGGTCGGCACGGTCGTCGCCCAGGAGGAGCTGGCGGGGCTGCGGTCGGCCGGGCACCCGGCGCGCGACGCGGCGCTCCAGGACGCGGCGCAGACGTACGCGCTGGTGCTGGAGCGCGGGGTGCGGCTGGAGGAGGGCTGGCGCGCGTGGCAGCTCGGCCTCACGCCCACCCGCCACTCCCGCGAGATCATGGGGGTGCCGCTGGAGCAGGCGGCGCCGTAGCGGAACCGGCGCCGTCGCGGAACCCGCACCGGGGCCGGAGCCCATGGCTCCGGACCCGGTGTGCTGCTCCTACTTCCCCGGGCCCGGCTTCGGCGCCGGGGACGGGGTCCCCGGCTCGGGGGCCTCTTCGAAGTCGACGCGGCCCATGTGGCGGTTCATGGACTTCATCAGCAGCCAGACCGCGACCGCGAGGACCGCGAAGACGACGAAGCCCAGGACGCCGGGCGTCACCTTGTTCTTGTCGAGCTCCTCGGCGGCGAGGACGAGCTGGGGCAGTGCCTGGTGTGCGCTCATGCTAGGCATTGTCCCGGATGCCCGCGAAGAGGTCGTCCTCGGGGAGGGAGGTGTCCACGAGCGACTTCGCCAGCTCGTACTCCTCGGTCGGCCAGACCTTCTTCTGGAGCTCCATCGGCACCCGGAACCAGCCCCCGTCGGGGTCGATCTGGGTGGCGTGCGCGATCAGCGCCTTGTCGCGGATCTCGAAGAAGTCCGCGCACGGCACGTGCGTGGTGAGCGTGCGCTCGACCCGCTCGAACTCGTCCCAGCGCTTGAGCCAGTCCCCGTACGGCGACTCCAGGCCGTGGTCCAGCATCGCCTGGTGCAGGGCCTCGGTGCGGGGCCGGTTGAAGCCCTGGTTGTAGTAGACCTTGCTGGGCCGGAAGACCGGGCCGAACTCGGCCTCGGGGTACTTCTCCGCGTCGGCCGCGCCGTCGAAGGCCACCATCGTGATCTTGTGGGTCATGATGTGGTCCGGGTGCGGGTAGCCGCCGTTCTCGTCGTAGGTGGTGATCACCTGCGGACGGAACGCGCGGATCTTGCGCACCAGTTCCCCGGCGGCCGTGTCCACGTCCTCCAGGGCGAAGCAGCCCTCGGGCAGCGGGGGCAGCGGGTCGCCCTCGGGCAGGCCGGAGTCGACGAAGCCGAGCCACTCCTGCTTCACGCCCAGGATCTCCCGGGCCTCGTCCATCTCCTTCTTGCGGACCTCGTGGATGTGCTCCTCGATGTACTTGTCACCCTGGAGCTTGGGGTTGAGGACGGAACCGCGCTCGCCGCCCGTGCAGGTCACCACCAGTACGTCCACCCCCTCGGAGACGTACTTGGCCATGGTGGCCGCGCCCTTGCTCGACTCGTCGTCGGGGTGGGCGTGGACGGCCATCAGTCGCAGCTGATCAGTCAAGACTCGGTCCCTCGGTGATTCGTAGCTTTGGGCGGCTTCTATAGTGACGGAATCGGCGGGCGGAAAATTCCGTCGTTCGAGGCGTGAGAGGAACGATCATGGGCGCAGTGCGCGAGGGCCTCCCCGAGGGCCGCTACGGGCGCTCCGCGGACGAGCGCGCCGACCGCAAGCTCAGGATCGCCGGCTCCGTCCTGGGCGTGCTGCTGCTCGCGCTGGTCGGCTGGTTCGGCTACCACTACGTCGTCGGCAACGAGATCAGCGCCGAGATCATCAAGTTCGACCCCTCCGCCGCCGACGGGGTGCAGGTCCACCTCGAGGTCCGCAAGGACAAGGACGTCAAGGGCTACTGCACGCTGCGGGCCCGCTCCGAGGACCACAGCGAGGTCGGCCGCCTCGACGTCCGCTTCGACCAGCCGGTCGAGCGCGTCGACCAGGTCGTCACCGTACGCACCACCGGCAAGGCGACCACCGCCGAGCTGGTCGGCTGCGGCACCGGCTGACCGTCCGGTCCCCGTCACCAGGGCGTGCCGGGAGCCCCCGCGCTGACCTGCGTTGACGTGATTGTGACGGCTTTCGTCCTCCCCCTTCGCGCACGAAATTGTTAGGCTCGTGGTTTCGCCCTTCCATGGAGGAACATCCTTCAGGGTAGGGCGATGCTTTGTATTCCCAGTACCTACGAGGAGCACCTGTGACCCAGACCAGCGAGAACGTCACCTGGCTCACCCAGGAGGCGTACAACCAGCTCAGGGCCGAGCTGGAGTACCTGTCTGGTCCCGCGCGCACGGAGATCGCCGCCAAGATCGCCGCCGCGCGCGAGGAGGGCGACCTGCGCGAGAACGGCGGGTACCACGCGGCCAAGGAGGAGCAGGGCAAGCAGGAGCTCCGGGTGCGCCAGCTCACCCAGCTCCTGGAGAACGCCAAGGTCGGCGAGGCCCCCGTGTCCACCGACGGCGCCGTGGCGCCCGGCATGGTCGTGACGATCGCCTTCGACGGCGACGAGGACGACACCCTGAGCTTCCTGCTCGCCTCCCGCGAGTACGCCAGCTCCGACATCGAGACCTACTCGCCGCAGTCCCCGCTGGGCTCCGGCGTGCTCGGCCACAAGGTCGGCGAGGACGCGGAGTACGAGCTCCCGAACGGCCGGAAGGCCTCCGTGCGGATCCTCAAGGCCGAGCCCTACAACGGCTGACCCCGGCAACCCCTGCGCGAGGGCCCGGACCGCACCGCCGGTCCGGGCCCTCCGCGCTGTCCGGCGGACGCCCTGTGCGAGCGACGCGCACATGTCATGATGCTGGCCTGGACGTCGGGGCGGGGGCCGGGGGGACGCGTGCTGGAACCACTGCGTGAGGACACGCCGCAGCGGATCGGACCGTACGAGGTGCTGGCGCGGCTCGGCGCGGGCGGCATGGGCGAGGTGTTCCTCGGCCGGGGCGCGGACGGCGGCCTGGTCGCCGTGAAGACGGTGCGCCGCGACCTCGCCCGCGACCCGGTCTTCCGGGACCGCTTCCGGCGCGAGGTCAAGATCGCCCGGCTGGTCAGCAGCCCCTACGCGGCGCCACCGCTGGGCGGCGACGCGGACGCCGAGGTGCCCTGGCTCGCCACCGCGCACGTGGCCGGTCCCACGCTCTCCCGCGCGGTGCGGCGCAGCGGCCCGCTGCCGGAGGAGACGGTACGGGCGGTGGGCGCCGGACTCGCCCGCGCCCTGGCCGACCTGCACGCCGGACAGGTGCTGCACCGCGACCTGAAGCCCGGCAACGTCCTGCTCGACGCCGACGGGCCGCGCCTGATCGACTTCGGCATCGCCCGGGGCGCGGGCGCCACCACGATGACCGCGACCGGGGCCTGGGTGGGCACGCCCGCGTTCATGTCCCCCGAGCACGTGGCGGGCGCGCGCACGGTGCTGCCCGCCTCCGACGTGTTCTGCCTGGGGTCGGTGCTCTGTTACGCGGCGACCGGCCGGGATCCCTTCGGCGAGGGCCCGCTGGCGGCCGTCCTCTACCGGGTGTCGCAGGCCGAGGCGGACCTGGACGAGGTGCCGGACGGGCTGCACGCGGTCGTCGCCGCCTGTCTGCGGCGGGCGCCCGCCGAGCGGCCCTCCCCCGCCGAACTGGCCGAACTCCTGGGCGGCCCACGGGCGCCGCAGTGGCCGACGGGCGTGCGGGAGCAGATCGAGGAGGCGCGGCGCGACGTGGTCCGGCTGCTGGCGGCCGGCGGCCCGCTGCTGGCACCCCGCGACCCCGAGCCGCAGGCACAGCCCCAGCCCCAGCCCCAGCCCCAGCCCCAGCCCCAAGTACCGTCCGCGCCCGGCGCCGAGGCACCGGCTCTGCACCGGATGCCCACCGTGGGCCCGCCGCCCGCCGACCCGCCCGCCGCGCCGGAGGCCGGACGGCCGCGCCGGCGGCGGGGCCGGGTGGCGCTGGTGGCCGTCACCGCGCTCGCGGTGCTGGGCGGGGCCACCGGTCTCGGCCTCTACCTGTTCGGCGGCGAGGACCCGAAGCCGCCGGCCACCCCCGCTCCGGCCCCCGCCCCGGCCGCGCCGCTGGTGGCGGGCGTGGACGGCGAGGGGCAGGCCGACGCCGCGGGGTACGTGCCGCAGGTCGCGGCGCAGCGTCCCGCGAGCTGGAAGCCGTGGCGCGCGAAGCTGACGGCGCCCGCGCTGGGGTGCGCGGCGGGCCGGCTCGTCCTGGTCTGCCGGACCACGGACGGGCGGTACGAGGCGCTGGACCCGGGGACGGGTGAGCGGCTGTGGGAGGCCGACCTGGTGGCGGACGCGCGCGACAACACCTCGTTCATCGGCCCGACGGGCGGGGTCTTCGTCGCGGGCAGCACCCAGGCGCCCACCGTGCACGACACCTCGGTGGTGCTGCTGTCCGGGGGCACGCTCCAGGTCCGGGACGCCCGCAGCGGCAAGGTGCGCTGGAGCAAGCCGAACAAGGTCAAGGCCTGGTTCGAGTCACGGCCCCTGGTCGGCGGCGACACCGTGTTCGCCGCGAGCGGCGACGACACGGCCGGCCGGATGACCGCCTACTCCCTCGCGGACGGGACCGTGCGCTGGGAGAAGGCGCTGACCAACACCGACCTGTCACGGGCGGAGTTCCGGGCGTTCGAGCCGCTGGCGTACGCGAACGGCGTCGTGTACGCGCTGAGCGACGCCGGTCCCAGCGCGTACGACGCGAAGAACGGGGACCTGCGCGGACAGGTGACGCCGGGGCAGGGCGACGGCTGCGAGAGGCTGCGGGTGGCCGGGCGGACGTCCTACTGCGCCGCCACCATCTACGAGAACGGCCGGCTGCGGATGTTCCGGCTGGACGCGGGGACGCTGGCGCCCGCGGCCGGCGGCGCGTTCACGGTGGCGGACCCCGCCGCGCGGACCACCGCGGTGCCCACCGCCGCGGACGGCCGTGCCCTGGTCCTCTTCGACAGCGGGCCGGTCAGCTGGGGCTTGGAGCAGACGAGGAAGGCCGAAGGGCTGTTCCTGCTCGACCCCGCCACCGGCAGGCAGCGGGGCCACACGGCACTGCCGTCCCTGACCCGGCCGGACGGCAAGCGCCAGATGGTCTCGGCACCGCTCATCGCGGGTGACGCGGTGGTGTACGCCGACTACGCGTCCCTGCACGTCGTGCCGCTCGGCAAGGACGGCTCCGCGGGCGAGGAGCGGGTGATCGCCCTGCCCGGGGCGCCCGGCCCGCGCGCCGAGGAGCAGTACGACCGGTCGAGCGCCATCCAGATGGCGAAGGAGCTGCGTCCGCCGCAGGTGCTGCCGCTCGGCGGGGTCGCGCACGTGGTGTTCGACGACGGGACCGCGGTCTCCGTCGCACTGCCCCGCTGATCCGGGGCGGTACGGACCGAGCGGTCCGGGAGTCGCCCTTCCTCCACTCCTCCACGGTCACCCAGGAGCCCGCGTTGCTGGAAGTCCTGCCCGGCGGTCCGCCGCGCCTCGTCGGCCCGTACCGGCTGCTCGCCCGGCTGGGCAGCGGCGGCATGGGCGAGGTCCACCTCGCCTGCCGGACGGACGGGCCGACCGAGGACCCGCGGCGGATGGTGGCCGTGAAGACCGTGCACGGGGACCTGGAGCTGGACGACGCCTTCCGGTCCCGGTTCCGGCGCGAGATCGCGGCCGCCCGGGCCGTGCGCAGCCCGTACGCGGCCGTCCTGGTCGACGGCGACGCGGAGGCCCGGCTCCCCTGGCTGGCCACCGAGTTCGTGGCGGGCCCCTCGCTCGCGGAGGCCGTGGACCGGACCGGGCCGCTGCCGGTCGCGGCGGTGCGGGCGCTGGGCGCGGCGCTCGCCCGCGCCGTGGCCGACGTCCACGCGGCGAACCTGCTGCACCGCGACCTGAAACCGGGGAACGTACTGCTCGCGGTGGACGGGCCGCGGGTCATCGACTTCGGGATCGCCCACGCCTTCGACGCGACCGCGCTGACGGCGACCGGGGCCGTCCTGGGCACGCCCGGCTTCATGGCGCCCGAGCACCTGGCGGGCGGGGCGGCCCTGGTGCCCGCGACCGACGTGTTCTGCCTGGGCTCGGTGCTGGCGTTCGCCGCCTCGGGGCGGGGCCCGTTCGACGACGACGAGATGGCCGCCGTGGCCTACCGGATCAGCCGCGCGCAGGCCGAACTGGACGGCGTGCCCGAGGAGTTGCGCGCGATCGTGGCGCGCTGCCTGGCCCTCGACCCGGCCGCGCGACCCGGCCCCGCCGAACTGGCCGGGCTGCTGGGCGGGGTGCCGGACGGCCCGTTCCCGTGGCCCGCTCCGGTGCGCTCGCTGATCGCCGTGACCGGGGAGGCGGCCCGGGCGGCGGGGCTGCGGGCGGGATCGAGGGCGGGCCTGGCCGAGCTTCCGACGCTGGGCCCCTCGGTGCCGTACTCCCCCACCGCCGCGCCCCACCGTCCGGCGCCCGCGGCGCCCCGCCGCCGTCGCCCGGGCCGCGCGGTGGTGGCGGCCGGTCTCGCGGTGGCGGTGCTGGCGACGGTGGGCGTGCTGCTGGCGGCGCGGTCCGGTACGGGCGGCGGTACGGGTGCGTCCGGCACCGGGAGCACCCCGTCCGCCTCACCGTCGGGGTCGGGGACGCCGGGAACGAGGACCGCCTCCCGGGCGCTGGCCCTGCCGGACGGCGGCGAGGGGCGCACGCGCGACTTCGGCACGACCGCGGCCGACCCGAAGGCCCGCCCCGCCGGCTGGTCGCCGTGGGCGGCCCGGGTGCCCGGGGGCAGCCGGTGCGCCCTGTCCGGCGAGTTCTTCGCGTGCACGTCGGCGGGCGGCGGCGCCACGGTGCTCAGTGCCACGGACGGCAAACGGCGTTGGACGCTGGACGGGGACGTGTCCGGGGACATGGCGACCCCGGACCCGGCGGTGCACGACGGCGCCCTGTACGTGACGGGGCCGCGGGGGCTGCGCGCGTACGACCTGGCGAGCGGGCGCGAGGTGTGGCGGGCCGCGGCACCGGAGGGCCGGCGCGCCAAGGGCTCGGACCTGGTGGACGGCGTCCTCTACACCTCGTACACCGGCGTGGTGGCGGAGGCGGCGACGGACGGCCTGGTGACCGCGCGGAGCCTGGACGGCGCCCGTGCCGTGCGGTGGAGCAGCCGGACGGAGACGGTGCCGGACGGCGAGCCGCTGGCGGTCGACGGCCGGGTGTACGTGACGGTGCTCGGGCGGCCGCTGGCGCTCGACGCGCGCAGCGGCAAGGTGGCCGCGCGCGGCGCGGAAGGACTTCTGTGCGACGCGCCGCAGGTGCGCGAGGGGCTGATGGTGTGCGGAAGGGAGGGGAACGCCGTCCGGGTCCTCGACGCCACCACCCTGCGCCCACTGCGCAGGATCGCACCGGGCGCGGACCTCGCGGCGCCGCCCGCCCTGGGCCCGCGGGGGACGCTCTTCCTGACCGACGCCGGGGGCGTGTACGCGTACGACGCGCGCACCGGACGCGAGCGCTGGACCCATCAGAAGCAGGATCAGGAACAGGGGGCCACGGGCTACCTGTACCTCGTGGGCGACCGGGTGGGAACGGCGAGCCTCGGGCTCCAACTGAAACTGTGGGGCCAGTCGGACGGTTCGAGCAGCAGCAAGCAGGTCCAGCTCCGCGGCCCCGCGCAGGGGGCGGACGGCTCGGACGGGAACGGTGAGAACGGCGGGTCCATCGACGTACTGGCCGCCGGAGGGGCGCTGTTCGTCACCCTCTCCGGCGGCGCGGTCGTCTCCGGCTACCTGCCCTGACCGCCGGCCGTCAGGCCGCCTTGCGGTACTTGCGCACCGCCAGGGTCCGGAAGGCCACGATGATCAGGACCGACCAGATCAGCGACGCCCAGACCGGGTGCTCCATGGGCCAGGCGCCGGTCACGGACTTCGGGACGCCCTCGATGGTGTTGCCGAACAGCTCCCGGGCCGCGGCCACGGTGGCGCTGAACGGGTTCCACTCGGCGACGTGCTGGAGGAACTTGGGCATGCCGTTGACCGGGACGAACGCGTTGGAGATGAAGGTCAGCGGGAAGAGCCAGATCAGGCCGCCCGAGGTGGCCGCCTCGGGGGTGCGCACGGACAGGCCGATCAGGGCGCCGATCCAGGTGAACGCGTACCCGAGGAGCAGCAGCAGGGCGAAGCCCGCGAGCACCTTGCCGAGGTTCTCGTGGGTGCGCCAGCCGACGATCAGGGCGACGACCGCGAGCACGGCCAGCGTGATGGCCGTCTGGACCAGGTCGGCCAGGGTGCGGCCGGTGAGGACCGCGCCGCGGGCCATCGGCAGCGAGCGGAAGCGGTCGATCAGGCCCTTGTGCATGTCGTCGGCGATGCCGGCGCCGGCACCCGCGGTGGCGAACGTGACGGTCTGGGCGAAGATGCCCGCCATCAGGAACTCCTTGTAGGCGCTCGCGCTGCCCGAGGGCGCCCCGGGGATGTTGATCGAGCCGCCGAAGACGTACGTGAACAGGACCACGAACATCACCGGCTGGATGACGCCGAACAGCACCATCTCGGGTATCCGGGTCATCCGGATCAGGTTCCTGCGGCCCACCACCAGCGAGTCCCGTATCGACTGCGTGATGCCGCCCTTGGGGCGGGGGGCCAGTACCGGCCGGGGTTCGGATGCGGTGGTACTCACTTGGCCTTCCCCTTCCCGTCGGCGGGAGCGCCCTCGCCGCCCTCGGCGTCCTCGCCCTTCTCCCCCTCGGCCGCGTGGCCGGTCAGGGAGATGAAGACGTCGTCGAGGGTGGGGCGGCGCAGCCCGATGTCGTCGATCTCCACGCCCCTGGCGTCCAGTTCCCTGATGACCTCGGCCAGCAGCTTGGCGCCGCCGGTGACCGGGACGGTGATCTTGCGGGTGTGCTCGGCGACCGTGGCCTCGCCCTTGCCGAAGCCGGCGAGGACCTCGCGGGCCGGGGCGATCTGGTCGGGCTGGTGGACGACGACCTCGACCCGCTCGCCGCCGGTGCGGGCCTTGAGCTGGTCCGAGGTGCCGCGGGCGATGACCTTGCCGTGGTCGACGACGCAGATGTCGTGGGCCAGGTGGTCGGCCTCCTCCAGGTACTGGGTGGTGAGCAGCAGGGTGGTGCCGCCCGCGACCAGTTCCTGGATGACCTCCCAGAGCTGCTGGCGGTTGCGCGGGTCGAGTCCGGTGGTGGGCTCGTCCATGAACATCACGGGCGGCGAGACCACCAGGGCGGCGGCCAGGTCGAGCCGCCTGCGCATGCCGCCGGAGTAGGTCTTGGCGGGGCGGTCGGCGGCGTCGGCCAGGTTGAAGCGCTCCAGCAGCTCGCCCGCGCGGACCTTCGCGTCCTTGGAGCGCATCTGGTAGAGCTGGCCGACCATCTGGAGGTTCTCGCGGCCGGTGAGGTACTCGTCGACCGCCGCGAACTGGCCGGACAGGCCGATGGAGCGGCGGACCTCGTTGGGGTGCTTGAGGACGTCGATGCCCGCGACGACGGCCTTGCCGCTGTCGGGCTGGAGCAGCGTGGTGAGTACCCGGACGGTGGTGGTCTTCCCGGCGCCGTTGGGGCCGAGGAGCCCCAGGACCGTGCCTTCGGGGACGTCGAGGTCCACGCCGTCCAGAGCCCTTACGTCTCCGAAGGTCTTCACGAGGCCTTCGGCATAGATGGCGCCTGGCATAGGGGTTCTCCCAGGGTGGCAGGTGCGTTGTTTCTTCTGAGGTGGAAGTGACGTGCTGAGGGAGGTGCGGGGTGACGTGCTGGATGACGTACGACCGGGGGCGTTCGGGGCGGTTCGCCGCTCCTCCCAGCTTAGGGAGGGCGGTCCCGGTGCGCCCGGCGAGGGCTCAGACTAACGCGATACATCGCGACTTACAATCGCTTTACCCGAGGACGGTGTACCCGGCGCCGCGCAGCGCCGCCGCGACCTCCTCGCAGTGCTCCGGGCCCTTGGTCTCCAGCTGGAGCTCCACCTCCGCCTCCGTGAGCCCGAGCCGGGGATCGGTCCGTACGTGGCTCACGTCCAACACATTGGCATCCGCCACTGACAACGCCCCGAGGAGCGAGGCCAGCGCCCCGGGCCGGTCCGT
This sequence comes from Streptomyces sp. NPDC001941, assembly GCF_040296945.1. Taxonomy (NCBI): domain Bacteria; kingdom Bacillati; phylum Actinomycetota; class Actinomycetes; order Kitasatosporales; family Streptomycetaceae; genus Streptomyces; species Streptomyces sp. NPDC001941. Next base: position 35,072 of record NZ_JBEOYE010000037.1, read on the forward strand.
CAGCCGCACCCGCAGGCTCAGGTAGCGCCCGGCCGCCACCATCCCGTGCCGCAGCACCCGCTGCATCAGCAGCGGGTCCACGTTCCCGCCCGAGAGCACCGCCACCACCGGCCCCCGGAACGCCCCCGGGTCGCTCAGCAGCGCCGCCACCGGACTCGCCCCGGCCGGCTCCACCACCTGCTTGGCCCGCTCCAGGCACAGCAGCAGCGCCGAGGACAGCGCGTCCTCCGACACCGTCACCACGTCGTCCACGTACTCCTTGACCAGCGCGAACGGCACGTCGCCCGGGCGGCCCACCCGGATCCCGTCGGCCATCGTCACCGGCGACTCGACCGTGACCGGGCGCCCGGCCCGCAGCGAGGGCGGGTAGGCCGCCGCGCCCCGCGCCTGCACCCCGATCACCTTCACGTCCGGGCGCAGCAGCTTCACGCCCAGGGCCACGCCCGCCACCAGACCGCCGCCGCCGACCCCCACCAGGATCGTGCGCACCTCGGGGCACTGCTCCAGGACCTCCAGGCCCACCGTGCCCTGCCCCGCGATGACGTCCGGGTGGTCGAAGGGGTGGATGAACACCGCGCCGGTGTCGCGCGCGTACTCCTGCGCCGCCGCCAGCGTCTCGTCGACCACCTGGCCGTGCAGCCGCACCTCGGCCCCGTACTCCCGGGTCGCGGCGACCTTCGGCAGCGGCGCCCCCAGCGGCATGAAGACCGTCGCGCGCACGCCGAGCAGCGAGGAGGCCAGCGCGACGCCCTGCGCGTGGTTCCCGGCGGACGCGGCGACCACCCCGGCCGCCCGCTCCTCGGGCCGCAGCCCGGCGATCCGCACGTACGCGCCGCGCAGCTTGAACGAGCCCGTCCGCTGGAGGTTCTCGCACTTCAGGTGTACCGGGGAGCCCACCAGACGGGACAGGTAGCGGCTGCCCTCCATCGGGGTGCAGCGGGCGACACCGGAGAGCATCTTCTGCGCGCCCTTCACGTCATCGAGGATGAGCGGGTGAAAGGGGTCAGTCGTACGGAAGCTCATGACCGCAAGTCTCCCAGCTCACGCGGGGGTCGGCCGCCCGGGTCTCGGCTTCCCATCAGGTTTGCGCAGCGCTGGTACGCAAGCGCATTCGTCCGCGTACTCTGTCCCCCACCAACCGACCACCGCACGAGAGAGCCCCTCCAGCCATGCCCACATCTCAGGACATGACGACTGATCTCGACCCCGGTCTCCTCGATGCCCTCCAGCACCAGGTGGCCGTGTTCGCGCGCCGGGCGGAGCAGACCCGGCTCGGCGGCACGGGTCAGTTGCGCAACTCCATGGACCGCGCCGCCTACTTGCTGCTCAACCGGCTCGACCAGGAAGGCCCGATGGGCGTCAAGGCGCTGGCCGCCGGGATGGGGATCGACTCCTCGACCGTCACCCGCCAGGTCGCCCCGCTCGTCGACACCGGCCTGGTCAAGCGCACCTCGCACCCCGAGGACGGGCGCGCCGTGGTGCTTCAGCTGTCCCCGCGCGGCCAGGCCCGCCTGGAGGAGGTCCGCTCCTCGCGCCGCGAGCTGATGGCGCAGGTGACCGACGGCTGGACGCAGGACGAGCGCGAGTCGTTCTGCTCCCTGCTCACCCGTTTCAACTCGGCGCTCTCGGCCCGCCAGGCCGGACTGCCGATCGTCGAGCCGGAGACGCCGCCGACCTCTTGACCGGCGGGGCCCCGCTGTCCTGATATGAGGACATGGGCGACCGACGCACCGTCGTACAGGGGTACCGCGCCCGGGAGTTCGAGGCGTTCGTCGCGGGGGCGGCCGGCCGGCTGCTGCACACCGCGGCGCTGCTGACGGGCGAGCCCCCGGCGGCCGCTCCGGGCGCCCGGCGCCTGCTGACGGCGTCCCTCGCCCGCACGTACGCGCGCTGGGACCGGCTGCGCGGGGAGGACCCGTACGACCGCACCCGTACCGAACTCGCCGCCCGGTTCGCCCGTTCCGCCTGGCGCCACCACGGCGACCGCGGCGGCGTGCTGGCCCGGCTCACCCCGCAGGAGCGCCTGGTGCTGGTCCTCAGGCTGTACGAGGGCGTGGCCGAGGAGCAGACCGCCGCCCTGCTCGGGCTGCCCGCCGACCGGGTGCGGGCGATCCTCACGCGCGCGGTGGCCACGATGCGCAGCAGCGGGCCCGCGCGCGGACTGCGGCTGAACAGGGGGGCGGTGGCGCGATGAGCCCGGACCACAAGGCCGACCAGGTCAGACGGCTGCTCGACACCCCGCACCCGCCGGTGCCGCCGGAGCTGCTGGCGCAGGCGGTCGCCCGGGGCACCCGGCTGATGCACCGCGACCGGGTGCTGCGCCGGGTGCTGTGGACGCTGCTGGTGTGCGCGGCCGTGGCGTTCAGCGTGTGGGCGGCGCGGACCGAGCCGTGGGCGGTGCCGCCGTCGACGACGACACCGCCCTTCGACGGCTGGTAGGGCGCCCCGGCTGACGGACTAGCCCAGCGCCTGCTTCAGGTCCTCGATCAGGTCGTCGACGTTCTCGATGCCGACCGACAGGCGCACCAGGTCCGCCGGGACCTCCAGCGCCGAGCCGGCCACCGAGGCGTGCGTCATCCGGCCCGGGTGCTCGATCAGCGACTCGACGCCGCCCAGGGACTCGCCCAGCGTGAAGACCTTCGTACGGGCGCAGAGCGCGACCGCCTCCTCCTCGCCGCCCGTGACCCGGAAGGACACCATCCCGCCGAAGGCCCGCATCTGCTTGGCCGCGACCTCGTGCCCGGGGTGCTCCGGCAGGCCCGGGTAGAGGACCTGGGTGACCTTGGGGTGCGCGGACAGCATCGCGGCGACCTTGGTGGCGTTCTCGCTGTGCCGGTCCATGCGCACGGCCAGCGTCTTCACGCCGCGCAGCACCAGCCAGGAGTCGAACGGCCCGGCCACCGCGCCCATCGCGTTCTGGTGGTACGCCAGTTCCTCGCCCAGCGCCGCGTCCCCGGTCACCAGCGCGCCGCCGACGACGTCGGAGTGGCCGCCCATGTACTTGGTCAGCGAGTGCACGACCACGTCGGCGCCCAGGGCCAGCGGCTGCTGGAGGTAGGGGCTGGCGAAGGTGTTGTCCACGACCAGCTTCGCCCCGGCCGCGTGCGCGACCTCGGCGACCGCCGCGATGTCGGTGATGCCGAGCAGCGGGTTCGACGGCGTCTCGACCCAGACCGCCTTCGTACGGTCGGTCAGCGCGGCCCGGACCGCCTCGGTGTCGGAGGTATCCGCGACCGAGAAGTCCACGCCCCAGCGCTGGGCGACCTTGGCGAACAGCCGGAAGGTGCCGCCGTAGGCGTCGTTCGGGATGACCACGTGGTCGCCGGGCGCCAGCAGCGTGCGCAGCAGGCAGTCCTCGGCGGCCAGGCCGGACGCGAAGGCGAGCCCGCGCACCCCGCCCTCCAGGGCGGCCAGGTTCTCCTCAAGGGCCGTGCGCGTGGGGTTGGCGCTGCGGCTGTACTCGTAACCGCCGCGCAGCCCGCCCACGCCGTCCTGCTTGTAGGTGGAGACCTGGTAGATCGGCGGGACGACCGCGCCGGTCAGGGGGTCGGCGGTGTTGCCCGCATGGATGGCGCGGGTCTCGAAGTTCTGGTGGTCGCTCATGGGGCGAGCGTAGTCGGGCGCCGGGCCCCCTCCGGCCCGTGTCCTGGACAATGGCCGCATGGAGATTCTCGTGGTCCTGTTCGCGGTCGGCATGATGTGCGCGATCCTCGTGCCCTGGGTGCGGAGGCGGCGCTCCGGCATCCGCCTGACCACGCCCGGCGCCCCGGACGCGGCCGACCCCGCGGCCTACGGCTTCGTGCGCCAGGAGGAGCTCGACCTGCGCATGCCCGGCCCCGACCAGGACCTCGTCGACGTCCTCGACCTGGTGCAGCGCACCCAGGACTGGCGGGCCGCGGCGCAGCTGCTCGCCGGCACCGGCAAGGAGGGCGAGGTCCGCTGGCAGCGGGTCCAGGCGTTCGCGGGCGCGGCCTCCCTGGAGCTGGCCGCCCGCCCGGGCGAGGGCGGCGCCTGGCTGCGGGCCTGGCGGGCCGAGGCCCCCAAGGACGCGGGCGCGGCGGCCGTGCACGCGGAGTTCCTGGTGCAGCAGGCCTGGCGGTCCTCGGCGGCCGGCACCGACGACTTCCGGATCATCCTGGAGGAGGCCCGCAAGGTGAGCGGGGAGGCCGCGCTGCTGGCCCCCGGCGACCCCGTCCCGTACGTCGTGGAACTGGCCGTCGCGCGCGGCCTCGGCTACTCCCACGAGGAGTTCGACCAGGTGTGGGCGAAGGTCATCGACCGCGCCCCGGAGCACATGGGCGCGCACCTGGCGGCGCTGCACTACTGGTGCGAGAAGTGGCACGGCTCGCGCCAGGACGCCGACCGCTTCGCGCAGTCGGCGGCGGCCCGCGCGCCGCGCGGCTCGCTGCTGGCCGCGCTGCCGCTGTTCGCGGTGTACGAGCACCTGCCCGAGATCGTGATCGTGCGGGACTTCTACCGCACCGAGGTGATGTCGAAGGCGCTGGACGGCGCGATGTACGCGGTGCACTCGGCGCGGCCCGACGACCCGATGCTGGCGCACGTGCGCCATCTGCTGGTGATGTTCCTGGTGCGGGCCGAGCGCTGGGCGGAGGCGATGGACCAGATCGTGCACGTGGACGGGCACGTGGGCGCGCTGCCGTGGACGCTGAGCGGCGATCCGGCGGGCGAGTACGCGGTCTACCGGGCGCTGGCGGTGGCCGGCTACGAGGCCAACGGCGGCAGCCCGGCGACGCTGCCGCACTGACGGGACCCGGGACCCTGCCCGTAGGTCCCACCCCCGCTACTCCCTGCTCCCCGCCCCGCGCGACCCCCGAGGAACCATGCCCCGCCTGATACCCCTCCCGGTCCTCGACTGGATCAAGTCCCCGTGCGGCGCCGGGGCGGACGAGCGCGCCGTCGCGCGGGGGCTCACCCCCCGCGAGCGGCTGGACGCCACGCGCCCGGGCCCGGTCCGGCCCGACCTGGCGGCGGCCGCGGACGCGGCGGCGTACGGCGACTGGGAACCCGCGGCGCGCCTGCTGCGGGCCACGGCGAAGACCGGTGACCGGGAGGGCCAGTACGCGTACACGTCCACGCTGGCCCGCCTGGCGGCGGAGGACGACGGCTGGCTGCTCGCGTGGGAGGCGGCGCGCCCCGCGTCACCGCAGGCGGCGGCGGTACGGGCGCTGGGCACGGTGGGCCGTGCCCGGCGGGCCCGGGGAGCGGACCGGGCCCTGGTGGAGCGGGCCCGCGCGGAGGTCGCGCGGGCCGCGGAGCTGGACCCGGCGGACCCGACGCCGCTGGTCGGCGAGGTCGCGCTGGCGCTGGAGGCGGAGTACCCGCACGAGGAGGCGCGGGCGCTGTTCGCGCGGATCACGGAGCATGCGCCGCACCACTACGCGGCGCACCGCGCCGCGCTGCGGTACTGGGGCGCGCGGGGCCGGGGCTCGGCGGACCTGTCGGCGCGGTTCGCGGCGGAGGCGGCGGCCGGGGCCCCGCCCGGCGGCCTGCTGCACGCGCTGCCGCTGGTCAGCCGGTACGAGCACGAGGCGTCCGGCCCCACCGCGCGGGCCCTGGTGGACGCGCTGGCGGCGGACGTGGCGGCGGCGGACCCGGAGCACCCGTGGCTGGCCGAGGTGCGGCTGCTCCTGGCGTGGTCCCTGGTGGAGCAGGGGCGGTACGCGGAGGCGGTGGAGCAGTTCCGGGCGACGGACGGGTACGCGGGGGCGTTCCCGTGGACCGGCCGGCCGGACCCGGCGCTGGCGCTGTCCCGGGCCCGCGACAAGGCGCTGCGCAGGGCCTGACCGGCCACGGAATGGTGCGGCGCCCCGGTTCGTTGTACGTACCGGATCCCCCATGAAACGGAGCCCGCATGTTCCTGTCCCGCACCCCCGAGCTCCCGACGCCCGAGCAGGCCCTGCGCGGCCGTCCGGAAGCCCAGTTCCAGCTGCCCGAGCGGCACACGGTCCTCGGCAACCCGCTGGCGGGGCCCTACCCCGACGGCCTGGAGGTCGCCGACTTCGGGCTCGGCTGCTTCTGGGGGGCCGAGCGGAAGTTCTGGCAGCAGGACGGGGTCTGGACGACCCTGGTCGGCTACCAGGGCGGCCACACCCCGAACCCGACGTACGAGGAGGTCTGCTCGGGCCGCACCGGTCACACGGAGGCGGTCCGGGTGGTCTACGACCCGCGCCAGGTCTCGTACGAGACGCTCCTGAAGCTCTTCTGGGAGTCCCACGACCCCACCCAGGGCTTCCGCCAGGGCAACGACCGGGGCACCCAGTACCGCTCGGCGATCTACACCCACACCCCGTCCCAGGCCACCGCGGCCGACACCTCCCGCCAGGCCTACCAGCAGGTCCTGACCGGCTCGGGCTACGGCGAGATCACCACGGAGGTCCTCCCGTCGGAGGGCCGCCCGTTCTACCCGGCGGAGTCGTACCACCAGCAGTACCTCTCGGAGGCCAAGAACCCGGGCGGGTACTGCGGGATCGGGGGGACGGGCGTCTCCTGCCCGATCGGCGTGGCCGCCGCCCCGGAACCCGACGAGACGGCCAAGTAGCCGCCAGAACCCGAGAGTTCAACGGGCCGGGTGCGCACCAGCAGGACGCGCACCCGGCCTTCGTGCGTACGGGCCGTCGCACCCTGTCCACCGGACGACCCACGCGGCGAGCGGGCCGGTACGCGAAGAGGCTCCGGCCAGCGGCCGGAGCCTCTCCTGGCGGACGGATGTGGAGATCCTCAGCCTGCACCGCTTCAATCGGATGAGCGCGAGGGAATCAGCTTCCTCCCCGCACCTTTCCGTACGCCACGCTTTCCATGTAGACCCCAGTCCTGTCTCCCTCGGGGTCGAGCAGAACCTTGAATTCGGCCTGGGCCCCCGTCTTGAAGTGGTACAGATCGTACTGACGCTTCGGGTCTAGCTTCAGCTTGAACTGGTCCATCGCATCGGATTCGAAAGGCGGATAGTCGGGAGGCAAGGTCGGTCCCCCTACCGTCCCGCTGCCCGGAGTGGGCCAGTGCGAGGGATCTTCCAGGTCGACACCATGGTTCTTGAGGTACTGGTCCGCACACTCCCGGTCCGTGGTGAAACTCATGGCCACATGCGGACGTGGCCAGTCGGTCGTGCCCGAGAACGTCCGGTCGCTGTACGAGCAGTCCGGGAATTCCAGCCGAAATTTTTCGAGTACGTCACCACTGGATTGCGAACATCCGGCCAGGCCCAGGAGAAGGGCACCGACGGAGAGAACCAGGATCCAGGTACGTGAGGACCTCCAGTGAGAACGGTCATCGTCCACGCTTACGGTCCCCGCTTCACAGAGTTCGGTCGACACGAACGGTCTTCCCTCCACGAATGACGAAATCCCGAGCGAATCCCATTCGGTGCAACTCCGCGAAGACACCGAGGTCAACGAGCCCTCCCGCGACCTTCTCACCATAGTCGAAGTTGTAGTCCTTGTAGAGGTCGATGCGAACATCTCCCGTAAAGCGGGACTTTCCACCGCCGAGCTTGGTCATAGTGAGATGGCCGCTCTGACGAGCGACGAATCCTCGGAGTGCGTAGTTCAGATCCCCGTCCGAGCCGTCGAACTGACCGGTTTCCCAACGCGTGTCGAGGTTAATGCGGCAGGAGGTTCCCACACCACCACTGCAGCTCTTGGCCGCCGCACGCAGGTAGTCGTCGATCTTCTCCTGCCGCGCAGAAGTCCACCCAGGGTTGGCGATGATACGCATCATCTGGTTCTCGTTCAGCGTGTAGGGCTGGTCAGGACGCGTGGTCCAGTACCCGTACAGCTCGCACGCAAGGGGCCCACGGGAGCAGGTCGCGAGGTGCCCGCCGAACATCACGAACATGTTGGTGGGTGTCATGAAGTACTGCCACCAGGGAGCCGAGTCGTATTCCGGATGGTCGGCTTGACCGGATTTCGGTTGCCGAAGCCCCTTCGGGTCCCCCGCGAAGATCCCGTCACTCGTCTTCACCCTCTCCCGCAGCTCGCTCCGCACCTTCTCCATAACGATGTTGCGCGCGGAGTTGGCCGCGTTCATGGCCGCACCGGCGTCCTTCCCTGCCGTGATGGCCATCGCCCGGGCGCTGTCCGCCGACGCCTGCGCGTCGGCGGCGTAGGTGGCCGCCTGCGCCGCGGAGTAGCGGGCGGACGTGGCCGAGGCCTGTGCCTGGCGGGCCGCGGTCCGGGCCGTCTGCGCCGCGGAGCGGGCGGACCGGGCGGAGGCCTCGGCCTGGCGTGCCGACTCCTCGGCCGCCGCCGCGGACTTGCTCGCGTCCACCGCGTAGCCCTCGGCCTCGGCCTTGGACTTCAGGGCGGCCGCCGCGGCCTTCCTGGCGTCATCGGCCCTGCTCTTGGCCCACAGCGCCGCCTCCAGCGCCGTCTGGGCACTCTGGTTGGCGGTGGCCGCGGCGCCCGAGGCGCGGGCGATGAGGCTCTGGATGTTCGCGGTGTGGTACGCGGTGTCCTGGTCGGCCTTGGCAGCCTTGTAGCGGCCCGAGGTCGCGAACTCGTGCAGCTGCGCGGCCGGACCCGCGAGCGCGACCTCCGCCGCCGCCCGTGCCCGGTCCCCGCCGCTCGCCTTCACCTGCAGGGCCGTCCCCGCGTCGTCCACCCGCTGGGCCTCGAGCCAGCCGCCGTCCAGGAACTCGGCGAGCGCCTCGGGCGTCTTGGCGTCGATGGCCCGGGTCGCGGCCTCCCGCACCATGTCCCCCGCGTTGGCGGAGATCTGCAGCACCCGGGCGCGGTTGTCGTCCATCCGGGCCTTGTACTGCCCGCTCTTCAGGAAGCCGGAGACCTCCGCGTACGAGCCGTCGAGTGCGCTCGACGCAGCGGCGCGCAGCGGCTCCGAGTCGGAGTCGGCCATGGCGCCGACGCGCGACCAGTCGTCCTGCTCCTCGGCCAGGCGCCGACCGTTCGTGAGCCAGTCCCGTACGTCGATGTCACCGCCCGTCAGTGCCGATTCGGCGGCCTGTCGCGTCCAGGGGCCACCCGTGTCCGCCAGCCGCAGGGCCGCCCGGCGTCCCAGTGTCACGGCCCGTGCCGGATCGGTGCCCTCGGCGGTCGCCTCGGCGAGCAGCTTGCCGGCCTCCGCGTCCCGTCGGCCGGCCTCGGCCCTGTCGTCGTCAGCCTGGGCCTTCCGCTCGACCTCCTGCTGCTTGGCCGCCTTGGCCTCCCGCACGAACTCGGCCGTCTGTGCCTTCAGCTGGGCGGCCTCGACCTGACGGGCCGAGTCGTAGACGGCCTTGGCCTGGGTGACCGCATCGGTGGCCACCTTGGCCGCTGCCTGCGCTTGCACGGCGTGCGTCATCGACTTGTTGGCGAAGTCCGTGGCCTTGCCCGCCTGGGCGACCGCCTCGTTCGCGGCCTTCGCCGCCGCGCGCGCGTGCCTGGCCGCGTCCTCGGCCGCCTTCTTCGCGCCCTCGACAGCGGCCTTCGCCTGCTTGGCGAGGGACGTCGCCTGCTGGGCCGCGTTCGTCGCGACGGCCGCTGCTTCCTTCGCCTCCGCCGCCGCGGCGGCCGCCTCGCGCGCCTTGGCGCTGGAGACGCCGCTCTTGGCACTGGCCTCCGCCGCCGCGGCCGCGGTCCTGGCCGCGTTCTGGCCGGCGCTCACGGCCGAGTTGGCGGCGATGAGCGCGTCGCCGATGGCCTCGATGGCCTTGACCGACGCGGCCACCGCGCCGTCGGCCGCATCGGCCGCCCTGGTGGCGTCCTCCGCGGCCTTGCGGGCGTCGCCGGCGCGACTCGCGTCCTTCGACACGGCCGTCGCCGAGGAGTAGGCCCTCGCGGCGGCCTCACCGGCTCCCGCGGCGGCGGAGGCGGCCGCTGCGGCGGCACTGGCCGCGGTGCTGGCCGCGGCGATCGCCCGGTTCGAGGCCCGGATCGCGGTGCGCGCGGCGGCCGCGGCCTGCTGGGCCGCCTCGGCGGCGATCGTCGCCTTGCGCGCCGCCACTTCCGCCGAGTCCTTGGCCCCCTGGCTCTCCTTGGCCGCTTCATCCGCGGCGCGCTGCGCGGCCGATGCGGCCTCGTCGGCCTGCTGCGCAGCCTGCTTCGCGGCCGTGGTCTCGTTCCGCGCGCGGGTTCCGGCCTTGTCGGCGAGGTCCGCGAGCTGCGAGACGGTCAGGGTCTCCTTGTCCCGTTCACGCGCCAGGTACTGACCGCGGTCCAGGAACTCCCTGATGTCGGCGGGAGACCCCTTCATCGCCTCCTGGGCGGCCTTGGCCAGCTGGGGCCCGGCGGAGGCGGCGATCTGGAGGACCTCCCCCTTGTCGTCCACCAGCTTCGCCTTGGGGTACTCCGTGGTCAGGAAGCCGACGAGCGCCTCGGACGTGCGGGCGTCGATGGCCTTCGTACCGGCCTCACGGACGATGTCGCCGGCTCCGTCCATCAGCGTCAGCACGCTCATCCGCTGGTCGTCCACCAGCGCGCTCCGCCAGCCGGATTCCAGGTACGCGGCCAGCTGCTCGGGGCTGCCGCCGAGGACCTTGTTCAGTTCCTCCCGTACGGCCGGCCCGCTCTCGTTCATCAGCCGGAGCGCCTTCATCCGGTTGTCCACGTCCACCCGACCGGGCAACTGCTCGACGAGGAAGGCGTGCACCTCCGCGTCGGTGCCCGTCAGGGCCACCTCGGCGGCGGCCCTGGTCTCGTCGCCGCCGGTCCGCCAGAACTGGAGCGCCTTGGCACGTTCACCGGGCGTGTTCTCGGTGGTGGGCTCCGCGGAGGCGGCGGACGCACCGAGCATTCCGCCCCCCATGGCGAGGGCGAGCAATCCCGCGACCGCGGCCCGGCCGAGCCCTCTCCGTCGACGAGTCGCCGCGTTCCCCCCGCGGCGCTCGCTCCTTCTCAACACTTGATATCCCCCAACGAACGGGTAACCGGCCGAATGCAGCAGGCTGTCCGGCCAGTTGAATGCGATTGGTCTGGGCACATGTTTGCATCCGGCCGGATCACGAAGCTTCCGTGCCGGCTCGGGAACATTGCCGGTTCCGCGCAATTCGCCAGACCGCACGAGGACCTCAACATCCCTTCCGGACCGAGGAGTTGCCCATCATGAAGGAAGTGGTTGATCTTGATTTACGCAGGGCCTTATCCCTGTCGTGTTACTCACGTCACAGGGGGGCGATTTCATTCACATGTTGGTCAAGTGATAAAACATTGCTGCCGTTGCACCGACCGTGGCTGACCACCACGTCCGATGGCAGGGGAGACTGGGGGGAACGACGGGGATCCTGTCTCATTTCTGGACGGCGAACCAACAGGCACGAGCCGTGTTGCCCCGTCATGTGAACCATGAGAGCAAGAGAATGAAGTTCAGCCCTGCCCTGCTCGTTTCCGGGGTTCTGCTCGGCGTCGCGGCGACGGCCGGCGCGGCCGTTGCAGCCGGATCCACCGACGACACCAGGACCGGAGGCGCCGCCCAGGGTGCGGAACCGCCTCTGGCTGCTGAGGACTTCAGCTACCCGCACTCCGCCGTCGACGAGCCCCTGAAGGCCCTCGGCTTCACACTCAAGTCCGGTGACGGGAACGTCGTGTACGGGAAGTGCGAGGAAATCCCCGAGGCATCCCGTATCGAGATCACCACCCACGTCAAATACGACACTTCTTTCTGCTTCCGCGTGACGGGAGCCAAGGGTGGGTTCATCACCATGGAAATTCCCCGGGTGTGGAGCATCAAGCCCGGAAACTTCCGTGTCCACGGCGAGATGACCGTGCCCGCCGAGGGCAGCAAGGTCACTTTCGAGGCCAAGGAGAACGAATGGACCGGCGTCGGGAAGACGACGGACCAGAAGAAGCGTGACCACACCCTCTTGCGGCTCGAAGCCATCAAGTAGGCAAAGTCCTGCGGCTCACGCAGACGTACCACGTGGAACGGCCCCTTTCCCGAGGGCTGCTCCCGGCCGCGCTCGCAGCCCTTCACCCACGGACCACGTTCACCTGGCACCACGCCATGGCTTTCACCAAGGAAACAACCTTGTCTTCTCGCATTTCCCGCACCACTTGGGTCACCGGCCTGGTCGCGGCCGCAGCGGTCACCGGGCTGGTGGGCCCTGCCCCGGCGACCGCCGCCACCGGCCCCTCGGGCACCGACGCACACGCCTTCACCGCCAGGATCGTGATCGGCGACGGCGACCCCGTTCGAGCCTGCTCGGCCGCGCTGGTCTCCCGCGAGTGGGTCGTCACCACGGCGTCCTGCTTCGCCGACGACACGACGTCGGTGACGGCCGGAAAGCCTAAGACGAAGGCCACCGTCAGCCTCCGGGGCGCCGTCGCCAACGGCACCGCCTACACGGGGGACGTCGCCGAACTCGTCCCCGCCCGGGACCGCGACGTGGTGATGGCGCGCCTCTCCGCCTACGCCCCCGAGAACGCCCGCACCGTCTCACTGGCCGGCACCCCGCTGGCCGTCGGCGACGAGGCCGTCTTCGCGGGCACGGGCCGGACCAGGACCGAGTGGGTGCCCGACGAGGTCCACACCGCCGCCCTCAAGGTCGACGGCACCAGCGACACGGACCTGTCCGTGTCCGGCAAGAGCGCGGACGACGCCGTCTGCCAGGGCGACATCGGCGGACCGCTGCTGCGCGAGACCGGCAGCGGCCTCGAACTGGTGGGACTGGCCACCCGCTCCTGGAAGGGCGGCTGCCTGGGCACCCCCGACACCGAGACCCGTACGGACGCCAGGGCCGCGCGGACCGACGACCTGGGCGAGTGGATCAGCGCCACCGCCAACCGCGCCTGGACCCGCCAGATCGCCGCCGGTGACTTCACGGGCGACGACAAGGCCGACGTCGTCGCCATCGACAAGACCGACGGCAAGTTGTACGCCCACCCCGGCGACGGCAAGGGCTCCTTCACCGGCCGCAACCAGATCGGCGTGCAGTGGGAGACCACCCGCGCCATCACCGCCGGCAACTTCGTCGGCGACAAGAACGCCGACCTCGTCGCCATCCGTGACAACGGCATGCTGTTCACCTACCCCGGCAACGGCAAGGGCGTCTCCAACGCCCCCATCCAGGCGGGCAACGGCTGGGACAACATGCGCCTGCTCGCCTCCGCCGACTTCACCGGCGACGGCAAGATCGACCTGCTCGCCGCCCACACCAACGGCAAGCTCTACGTCTATCCCGGCACCGGCGACGGCAAGTTCGGCTCCGGCGTCGGCATCGGCGACGGCTGGACCGGCATCCGCCTCATCGCCGGCGGCGACTTCAACGGCGACCGCAAGGCCGACGTCATCGCCATCAACAACAACGGCACCATGTACCGCTACGACAACAACGGCAAGGGCGGCCTCGGCTCCGCCGTCAAGGTCGGCGACGGCTGGAAGTCGACCCGCCTGCTCAGCAGCGCCGACTTCAACGGCGACGGCAAGGCCGACTTCCTCGCCCTGCGGAGCGCCGGCACCTTCCTGACCTACGCGGGCAACGGCACGGGCAGCTTCGCCAAGCCCATCATCACCCAGCCGTAGTCCTCCCCCTCTCCACCCGCACCTCCCGCGCCCCCAACGCCCTCCCGAAGGACGGGTCGTGGGTGACCGTGACGACTGCTCCGCCGTAGTGCGACAGGGCCCGTTCCAGGTCCTCGATCAGGGGGAGCGACACGTGGTTCGTCGGCTCGTCCAGGAGGAGGAGGTCCGTCGGGCGGGTGACCAGGCGGGCCAGGGAGAGGCGGCGGCGCTGGCCCGTGGAGAGGTGGTCCACCCGGGTCGTCAGGTCCTCCTCGCGGAACAGGCCCAGGGCCAGGAGTCCGGGGGCGTGGTCCTCCGGGTGGCCGGGGCGGCCGTGGGCGTACGCCTGGAGCAGCGGGATCCCCGGGGCGCGGGCCGGGAGTTCCTGCGGGAGGTAGCCGACGCGGCCCCTGCGGTGGACCGTGCCCTCGTCCGGGGCCAGCTCCCCCGCCAGGAGCCGCAGGAGGGTGGACTTGCCCGCGCCGTTGCCGCCCGTGACCAGCAGGCGGTCCCCCGCCTCCACCGTGAGGTCCGCGACCCGCAGGCGGGTGCCGATCCGGACGTCCTTCAGCGTGGCCAGGGGCGTGGAGGAGGAGGGGAGCGAGGGGGCCTCGGCGTACGGGGTGAACGTCAGGGGTTCCGGGGGTTCCTGGACCGGGCTGCGGCGCAGTTCCTCCAGGCGCGTGCGCGCCGCCCTGACCCGGCCCGACAGCTTCGCCTCCGACGAGCGCCGGTGCTTGCCGAAGCCCTGGCCCGGGTCCTTGCCCGTCGCCGCCAGGCGCGCCGCCGACGAGGCCAGCAGGGCCTCCGTGGCGGCCAGTTCCGCCACGTACTCCGCGTGCCGCTGCTCCCAGCGGGCGCGCGCCGACGCCCTCGCCGCCCGGTAGCCCGCCCAGCCGTCCCCGTACCGGCGCACCGACCGGGTGTCCCGGTCCACCTCCAGGATCGCCGTCGCGAAGCCCTCCAGGAAGGCACGGTCGTGCGTGATCACCACCACCGTGCCCCGGTGGGCCCGCAGCCGCTCGCGGAGCCAGCGCGCCGCCGGGGCGTCGAGGTGGTTCGTCGGCTCGTCGAGCAGCAGCAGTTCCGCGTCCGCCGCCAGTACGCAGGCCAGCGCGAGCCGTGCCTGCTCGCCGCCGGAGAGCGTGCCGAGGGGCCGGTCGCGCGCGACGTGCCCGAGGCCGAGGCCCAGCAGGGCCGCGTCCGTCCGGGCGTCGGCCGCGTAGCCGTCGCGCTCCTCGAAGGCGCTCAACAGGTCGCCGTACGCGGCGAGTCCGGCCGGTCCCGCGTCGGCCAGCCGCTCCTCCGCGCGCCGGATGGCAGCCTCCAGCGCGCGCAGTTCCGCGAGCGAGGCGTCCACCGCGTCCGCCACCGTGCGGTCGGGGCCGAGGCCGAAGGTCAGGGCGAGGGTCTGGGCCAGGTGGCCGGTGCCGCCGGGGAAGGCGACCGTGACGTCGCCGCCGTCGGGCCGCTCGGCCCCGGCCAGCAGGCGCAGCAGGGTGGACTTCCCCGAGCCGTTCTCCCCGATGACGCCGACGCGCTCGCCGGGGCGGACGGTCAGGGAGACGTGGTCGAGGACGGTGCGGCCGTCGTAGGCCTTGGAGACGTCGGACAAGGCGAGTTGGGCGCGTGCGCGCATGGTTCTTTCCCTGGGTGGGTGAGGCGGACCGGGACGTGCGAGCGCGGCACGGCGGACCCGCGCCGGCGCCGTGCGCCGGCGGTCACGCCGTACCGGTGTCCCGGTCAGAGAAAGAAGTAGTGCCTCATATCGACGAGCGTACGGGGAGGGGGGCGTGCGGGGCGAGCGGATAAACCCGAGGCCCCTCCAGTACTCCGCCGGAGCAAGCGCAGGGGCCCCGCCCGAGTACCGAGTACTCGGGCGGGGCCCCTGCCGCGGTCGTACGCTCAGATCGTCGCGGCGTCGATCACGAAGCGGTAGCGCACGTCGCTGGCGAGCACCCGCTCGTACGCCTCGTTGACCTGGTCCGCGCGGATCAGCTCGATCTCCGCGCCCAGCCCGTGCTCGGCGCAGAAGTCCAGCATCTCCTGGGTCTCGGCGATGCCGCCGATCATGGATCCGGCCAGCGTCTTCCGGTTGCTGATCACCGAGAAGAGGTTCAGCGAGACGGGCTCCTCGGGCGCCCCGACGTTCACCAGGGTGCCGTCCGTCTTGAGCAGGCCGAGGTACGCGTCGAAGTCCAGCGGCGCCGAGACCGTCGAGACGATCAGGTCGAAGCTGCCGGCCAGCTTCTCGAAGGTCTGCGGGTCACCGGTGGCGTGGAAGTGGTCGGCGCCCAGCTTCAGGCCGTCCTCCTGCTTGCGCAGGGTCTGGCTGAGCACGGTCACCTCGGCCCCCATGGCGTGCGCGATCTTCACGCCCATGTGGCCGAGGCCGCCCAGGCCGACGATCGCGACGCTCTTGCCCGGGCCCGCCTTCCAGTGGGCCAGCGGCGAGTAGAGCGTGATGCCCGCGCACAGCAGGGGCGCGGCCTTGTCGAGGTCGATGCCCTCGGGGATGCGCAGCGTGTAGTTCTCGTCGACGACGATGTGGGTGGAGTAGCCGCCGTAGGTGGGCTCGCCGTCCTTGCCGACGGCGTTGTACGTGCCGGTCATGCCCTGCGTGCAGTACTGCTCCAGGCCCTGCAGGCAGTACTCGCAGGTGCGGCAGGAGTCGACGAAGCAGCCGACGCCGACCCGGTCGCCGACCGCGAACCTGCTGACGCCGGAGCCGACCGCGGCGACCACACCGGCGATCTCGTGGCCCGGGACCATCGGGAAGGCCGCCCCGCCCCAGCCGTCGCGCGCCTGGTGGATGTCGGAGTGGCAGATGCCCGCGTACTTGATCTCGATCAGCACGTCGTGCTCGCCGACCGGGCGGCGCGGCACGGTGGTGCGCTCCAGCGGGGCCTTGGCGGCGGGGGCCGCCCAGGCGGCGACACGGGTGAGGTCGGGGGTGGGGGTGGCGGGGGTGTTGGTGGTCATGGCGTACAGCCTGCCGGGCCCGCGGCCCGTCACCCAGGCCCCTGGGTTTCGTACGTACGCCCTGCGTACGTCCGGTGTGCGTACCACTGGCAGGGTCAGGCTCGCGCTCGTGCCACGGCGGGCCCGGGGCCAATACTTGGGGTATGGACCAGCGTGCCGAACTCAGCGAATTCCTCAGGTCCCGGCGGGCCCGGCTGAAGCCGGAGGACGTGGGGCTGCCCGACTTCGGGCGGCACCGCAGGGTGCCGGGGCTGCGCCGTGAGGAGCTGGCGCAGCTGGCCGGGGTGTCGGTGGCGTACTACACGCGCCTGGAGCAGGGCAACGGGCAGAACGTGTCCCTGGAGGTGCTGGACGCCATCGCGCGGGCGCTGCGGCTGACCGGCGCGGAGCGCGACCACCTGACCCACCTGGCGAAGCCGAAGGCGAAGAAGAAGCGCTCCTCCCCGCTGCGGGCGCAGACGGCGCGGCCCGCGCTGCAGCACCTGATCGACGCGATGGAGGGCGTGCCCGCGTACGTCCTGGGGCGCCGCATGGACGTGCTGGGCTGGAACCGGATGGCGCGGGCGCTGCTCGGCGACTTCACCGCGATGCCGCAGCGGGAGCGGAACATGCTGTGGCAGGTGTTCCTGAACCCGGCGGCGCGGGACCTGTACGTGGACTGGGAGAAGAAGGCGACGGACTCGGTGAGCAACCTGCGGCTGTACGCGGGCTGCTCGCCGGACGATCCGCACCTGTCGGCGCTGGTGGGCGAGCTGTCGGTGAAGAGCGAGGAGTTCCGCGCGCTGTGGGCGGCCCACACCGTGCAGGACAAGGGGCACGGCCAGAAGGTGCTGCACCACCCGCTGGTGGGCGAGCTGACGCTGTCGTACGAGACGCTGCGGCTGCCCGACGACCACGACCTGAACCTGGTGACCTACCACGCGGAGCCGGGCAGCCCGTCGGCGGACGGGCTGCGGCTGCTGGCGAACTGGGGCGTGGACGAGACCGTCCAGGTGTGAGCCGCCGGGCGTGGGCCGGGTGGTACGGAGAAGGGCCCCGCGGCCGGGTGGCCGCGGGGCCCTTCTGCGTACGGGTCGCGTACGGGCGGGACGGGGTCAGGCCGACGAGCCGGCCTTCCACTCGGCCCAGCTCAGGTTCCAGCCGTTGAGGCCGTTGTCCGGGGCGATGGTCTTGTCCTTGGAGTTCTTCACGACCACCACGTCGCCGACGATGGAGCTGTCGTAGAACCACGCGCCGGGCTGGTCGGGGTCGTTGGCGCCCTTGGCGTCGTTCAGGCCCACGCAGCCGTGGCTGGTGTTGGCGTTGCCGAAGATCGAGTCCGATCCCCAGTAGTTGCCGTGGATGAAGGTGCCGGACGAGGACAGGCGCATCGCGTGCGGCACGTCCTTGATGTCGTACTCGCCGCCGAAGCCGACGGTGTCGCCGTTCATCCGGGTCTCCTTGAACTTCTCGGAGATCACCATCTGGCCGTTGTACGTGGGGTTGCTCGGCGAGCCCGCGGAGATCGGGATCGTCTTGACGGTCTTGCCGTCGCGCTTGACGGTCATCTCCCGGGTGGCGACGTCCACGGTGGAGACCTGGCTGCGGCCGATCTTGAAGGTGATCGTCTTCTGCTGGACGCCGTAGACGCCCTGGGCGCCCTGCACGCCGTCCAGGTTCAGCTTCAGCGTCACGGTCGAGCCGGACTGCCAGTACTGGTCGGGGCGGAAGTCGATGCGCTGCGCGCCGAACCAGTGGCCGACGACCTCCTGGCCGCTGCTGGAGGTCACCGAGATGCCGGACTGGACGGCCTTCTTGTCGGTGATCGCCTTGTTGAAGTTGATCGAGACCGGCATGCCGACGCCGACGGTGGAGCCGTCCTCGGGCGTGAAGTTGCCGATGAAGCTGTTGGCCTTGGAGACGGTGGTGAACGAGCCGTTCTCGTGGGCCTCGCGGCCCTCGGAGTCCTTGGCGGTGGCGGCGATCTTGTAGATCGTGGCGCGCTCCAGCTGGTCGTCCGGCTGCCAGCTCTTGCCGTCCGCGGCGATCTTTCCCGCGACCGCCTTGCCGTCGCCGTCGGTCATGGTGACCTGGGTGAGCGTGCCCTCGGTGACGGTGACCTTGGCGGAGTTGTTGATGCTCGCGTTGTCGGAGCCGTTCTTGGGCGCGATGGCTATTCGGGCCTTGGAGGCGTCCTTGGCGGCCGCCTCGTCCACCTGGGCCTGCGACTTCTTCGAGCTGTCGGCGCTGCCGCCGCCGTCGCTGCACGCCGACAGGACCAGTACCCCACCGAGCACCGCGGACGCGGCCGCCAGGCCCTTGCGCCGCTTGCTACGAGTCATCACACGCTTCTCCATCGTCGCCGCTTCCCTGCCAACAACCACGTCTTCACAACAACACACACGAGCGCCCGCCCGGTTCCGTTACGGCCCCGGATGTGGGGAACACCACTGATCACGCGGCGCCCGCCCTCGCGGTTCCCGCCTCCGCGCGTCGTCGTGCTCCGCCGTGGACGGTGACGGGCCCCGGCCCGCCGTGGCGGCGGTCCGGGGCCCGTCGGCGGAGCGTTCCGCGCCTACGGGCGGACGTCCGCCTCCCCACCATCTTCCTCGTCGTCCTCCCAGTCCTCCGCATCGGGGTCGTACTCGATCTGCTCGCTGCTCCAGGAGGCCTGGGTGAGCTCGACGCCGGGGACCCGGCTCACCAGGTCGAAGGGCTCCACGAGGTACGCCAGGGCCTCGGCGACGTCCTCGGTCACCGCGGTCCGGGCGTGCGCGCGCTCGCCGTCCGGCATGTACTCGTCGTCCTCGATCCGGTCCAGGGCCGCGCCGCTGAGCTTCTCGGCGTTGTCGACCTCCAGCACCAGGTCGACACGGAGGCGGACGAACCGTGAGGTTTCAGAAGTGGTCATAGCACGGAGGTTAGGGCTCGGACGGGCTTCGACTTTCCTGCGACCCGGTGTGTTCATTAGCATCGGCGCACACTCAAGTCGGGGCTCTCGCAAGGGGGATCGAATTTCCGTGTCCACACTCCGCCGCCCGCTGCTGACCGCCACCGCCGCCGGCACCCTGCTGGCCGCCCTGTGGTTCGTCCCCTCGGCCAACGCGACCGACGAGCAGCCGTCCGCGTCCGCGCAGGCGAGCGCCGCGCGGGAGCGGCCGGAGCCGGGTGACGGGGAGCTGCGGCTGGCCGACACGGGCGGCCCGGTGGACACCACCCCGTACCTGATCGGCGGCACCGCGTTCCTCTGCGCGGGGGCCGGGTTCGTGGCGTACTCCGCCCGCCGGGCGGGACGCTCCACGCTCTGATCGACAGCGGTCACGGAGTGTGTACGGAAGCAAAACGGCGCCCCGTGGTCCGCTTGGGACCGCGGGGCGCCGCGCGTCGTTCCGAGGGTGCGGGGCGCCGGGGCGCCGTCCGTCAGAGCAGCGGGCCGGTGTGCGGCTCCACGGCGGCGACGACGCCCCCGGCCCGTACGAAGGCGTCGGCGGCGGCCAGGTCCGGGGCGAGGAAGCGGTCCGGGCCCGGGCCCTCGACGCCCGCCGCGCGCAGGGCCCCGATCACGGCGGCCGAGGCCGGCGCGGGAGTGAGGCCGGTGCGCAGCTCGATGCCGCGGGTGGCGGCGTACAGCTCGACGGCGAGGACCCGGGCGAGGTTGCCGACGGCGGTGCGCAGCTTGCGGGCGGCCGACCAGCCCATGGAGACGTGGTCCTCCTGCATGGCGGAGGACGGGATGGAGTCGGCGGAGGCCGGGACGGCGAGCCGCTTCAGCTCGCTGACCAGGGCGGCCTGGGTGTACTGGGCGATCATCAGGCCGGAGTCGACGCCCGCGTCACCGGCCAGGAACGGCGGCAGGCCGTGGCTGCGGTTCTTGTCCAGGAGCCGGTCGGTGCGGCGCTCGGCGATGGAGGCGAGGTCGGCGACGGCGATGGCGAGGAAGTCCAGGACGTACGCGACGGGGGCGCCGTGGAAGTTGCCGTTGGACTCCACCCGGCCGTCGGGCAGCACGACCGGGTTGTCCACGGCCGCGGCCAGCTCGTACTCGGCTACCCGGCGGGCGTGCGCCAGGGTGTCGCGCCCGGCGCCGGCCACCTGGGGGGCGCAGCGCACGGAGTACGCGTCCTGCACGCGCGGCGCCTCGTCCTCCTGGAAGTGCCCGGTCAGGCCCGACCCCCGGAGCACGGCCGCCATGTTGGCGGCGGCGGCGCCCTGGCCGGGGTGCGGGCGGATCGCGTGCAGCTCGGGGGCGAGCACCTTCGCGGTGCCCAGCAGCGCCTCCAGGGAGAGCGCGGCGGTGACGTCGGCGGTCTTGTAGAGGGTGTCGAGGTCGGCGAGGGCCATGAGCAGCATGCCGAGCATGCCGTCGGTGCCGTTGAGCAGCGCCAGGCCCTCCTTCTCGCGCAGCTCCACGGGGGCGATCCCGGCCTCGGCGAGCAGCTCGCCCGCGGGGCGGACGGTGCCGTCGGGGCCCTCGGCGTCGCCCTCGCCCATCAGCGTGAGCGCGCAGTGCGACAGCGGCGCGAGGTCGCCGGAGCAGCCGAGCGAGCCGTACTCGTGGACGACCGGGGTGATCCCGGCGTTGAGGACGTCCGCCATGGTGCGCGCGACCTCGGGGCGCACCCCGGTGTGGCCGGAGGCGACGGTCTTCAGGCGCAGGAACATCAGGGCGCGCACGACCTCGCGCTCGACGCGCGGTCCCATGCCGGCGGCGTGCGAGCGCACGATGTTGCGCTGCAGCTGAGCACGGAGGTCCTGGCCGATGTGCCGGGTGGCCAGGGCGCCGAAGCCGGTGGAGACGCCGTAGACGGGCTCGGGCTTGGCGGCCAGGGCGTCGACGATCCCGCGCGCGGCGGCGAGCGCGGCGACGGCGTCGTCGGAGAGCTTGACCCGGGCGTTGCCGCGGGCCACGTCGATGACGTCCTGAGCGGTGGTCCCGGACGTGCCGACCACGACAGTGTGCATATCCATATTCAGCACCCTACGGATTGAATCTGAACGTGTCACTAGGTGGCCCGGTACCAGTGCGGGCGCCCTAGCGGGCGTCCCTGAACCTGCGGCGGTCGCGCGGCTCGGCGGGCGGGGCGTCCGCCATCCGCACCACGGCCCCGTCGCGCCCGGCGACCACCGGCTTCGGGGAGCGGGCGGCCTTGGCCCGGTACTGGGCGGCGTCGGCGAGCCGGAAGAGGCGGCGGGCCGAGCGCACCTGGCCGATCGGGTCCCCGGTCGAGGCGACCCCGCAGGCCACGCCCTCGCCGAGCTCCAAGTCCCCGGCCCGTACGCACAGTTCGTCGGCGACCCGGACCACCTCGTCCGCCTGCGGGCCCACCGCGACCAGGCAGAACTCATCGCCGCCGAGCCGGGCGGCCAGGGCCCCGGGGAGCATGGCGCCGCACAGCGAGAGCACCGAGCCGAAGCGCTCCAGGAGCCGGTCGCCGACGGCGTGGCCGTGGGTGTCGTTGACCTTCTTCAGGCCGTTGAGGTCGCAGACGACCAGGCTGACGACGGATCCTTCGGCGCGGTGCAGCTCGACGGCCTCGTCGAGCCGCATGTCCACCGCGCGCCGGTTGGCCAGGCCGGTGAGCGGGTCGGTGAAGGCCAGCCTGCGGACCTCCTCCAGGCGCTCGGACTGGGCGATGCCCGCCGCGACGACCGAGGCGAGGACGGTGGCGAAGTCGGCGTCGGCGCGGCCGAAGACGGGCGCCCCGGCCCGCCGCGCCACGTACAGCTCGCCCCAGGCCCGGCCGTGCAGCACGATCGGGGCGACCACGCAGCAGCCCCGGCCCCTGCGGCGCAGCGCGGCCACGCGCTGGTGGCAGTAGCCGTGGGCGGCGTCGGCGGGGCCCTCGGCGGTCTCCACCCAGGCGTTGGGCTCGCCGCCGCCCGCCCACCGCTCGTGCAGGAACTCGGTGATCTCGGGGAACTCGTTGACCGGGTAGGTCTCGGCGTCGGGGAACTCCTCCTCGCCGGGCGCCCGTTCCCCGGCGTTGACCAGGACCTTCAGCCGGCCGAGCTCGCGCTCCCAGACCGAGAGCGCGGCGAAGCTCCCGTCGAGCGCCTCGCAGGCGCCGAGCGCGGCGGCGCGGTGGGACTCGCGCGGGGTGTGCGCGGCCGCCATCGCCTGCGCCAGCGCCACCACGGCCCTCAGCCGGACATCCTCTCCCATTCCCCCAGCTTAGGTACGTACCACGTCATTTCACTCGCCGGGCCACTCCGGCCTGCGCTTCTCGTTGAACGCGGCGACCCCTTCGGCCCGGTCGGCGGAGAACGCGATGGTCTTCCAGGCGGCGTCCTCGACCTCCAGGCCGGCCCGCAGGTCCAGGCCGTGGCCCAGCCGCATGGCGCGCTTGGCGGCGCGCAGCCCGACCGGGGAGTTGGCGGCGATCCGGCCGGCCAGCTCCAGGGCGCCGGTGCGGGCGTCCTCGGCCAGCTGGTCGACCAGGCCGAGGGCGAGCGCCTCGTCGGCCTCGACGCGGCGGGCGGTGAAGACCAGTTCGGCGGCGCGGGCCGCGCCGACGCGCCGGGGCAGCAGCTGCGTACCGCCGCCGCCGGGGATGACGCCGACCGAGACCTCGGGCAGGCCGACCACGGTGGTGGCGTCGCCGACGATCAGGTCGCAGGCCAGGGCCAGCTCGAAGCCGCCGCCGAGGGCGAAGCCGTGCACGGCCGCGATCGCGGGCATGGGCAGCTCCATGACGCCCGCGTAGCAGCCGCGCGAGACGGGGCGCTGGCGCAGCATGTCGGCGTCGCTGAAGGAGTTGCGCTCCTTGAGGTCGGCGCCGACGCAGAAGGCCCGGTCGTTGGAGGAGGTCAGGACGGTGACCCGGACGTCGGGGTCCTCGCCCAGGGCGGTGCAGGCGGCGGCCACGGAGCGGGCCATGTCCAGCGAGACCGCGTTCATGGCCTTCGGCCGGTCGAGCACGAACTCGGCGACGTGCCCCTCCTTGCGGACCACCACGAACTCGCCGTAACGCTGTTCCTGAGCCACTGGACCCCTCCCGGTTAACGCTGGTTCACGCGCATCCTAGGCGCGCGGGAGGGAGCACGGCCAGGGTCGGCCGGGGTCAGCCCGCGGGCCTGCGCGAGAGCAGCCAGGGCTCGACCACGCCCAGGCCGCGCACCGGGCGCTGCCACATGGGCTGGAGCGCGAAGCGGTACCTGGGCGGCTCCTCGCCCTCCTTCTCGGCCCGGGCCGCGTCCTCGGCCGCCTGGATCTCCGAGGCCGGGGCGTCGCCGGTGCGGCACAGCTCCTCGGCGAGGGCGCCGTCGACCAGGACCGCGTCGCGGGGCGCTATCGAGGTGAGCCGACTCGCCAGGTTCACGGTGGTGCCGAAGACGTCTCCCATCCGCGTGGTGACCGTGCCGAAGGCGATGCCGACCCGCAGCGCGGGCATGGTCTCGTCGTGCGACATGGTCTCGATCAGCCGGAGCGCGATCTCGGCGGCGGTGCCCGCGTCGTCGGCGGAGAAGAGGACCTCGTCGCCGAGGGTCTTGATCAGCCGCCCGCCGTGCGCGGCGACCAGGTCGGCGGCGGTGGTCTCGAAGGCCTCGACCAGCTCGCCGAGCTCCTCCTCCTCCAGGCGCCGGGTCAGCCGGGTGAAGCCGACCAGGTCCGCGAAGCCGACCGCGAGCCGGCGCTCGGCCATCTCGTCGTCGTCGATGGCCTGCACGACCCGGCTGGTGGCGGCGGCCAGCTGGCGCCGCCAGACGTAGATGAGGAACTCCTCCAGCTCCGGCAGCAGCAGCTCGACCAGGGGGTACGTGACCTCGGTACGGGTCATCCCGGGCTCGGGCGGCTCGGTCAGGCCCTCCAGGAAGGAGTCGATCTGCCAGTCGGCGAGCCGGGCCGTGGTCTGCCCGGTGGAGCGGGCGACCTGCACCGCCATCGGCTCGCTGAGCAGCCCCGCCTCGACCAGGCCCGCCAGCCGCCGCAGCGCCAGCACGTCGGCCTCGGTGAGCGCCTTGGCCTGGCCGATGTCGGCGAAGCCCATGGCCCGCCAGAACCGGGAGGCCAGCTCGACCGAGACGCCCGCCGTGCGGGCCGCCTGGAACGCCGTGTAGCGCCGCTCGGCGCCCAGGATCAGCTGCTCCAGGCGGATCGCCAGGGGGTCGTTGTTCGGCTGGACCGTGTGGTCGACGACGTGGTGCGGCGTCGGGTGCTCGGACGCGCCGGAACCGGAATTCCTGTCGTCGACGGTCACCTGCCGCCTCCTGCCCGTTCCCTGCGCACTTCCCTGAGCCCTGCCGATCTGTCGCTGGATCGCCTCAACGATACGGCAGGTGTGCCCTAGCTCACGTCCCGGTCGTCGCTCCCGTTCACCCGGCGGGCCGCAGATGGACGATGTCGCCCGCCCCGACGGCCTCCCGGCCGCCGTCGGCGGTGGCCAGGACCAGCCGCCCGTCGCCGTCCACGGCGACCGCCTCGCCGGTCAGCGCCCGGTCGCCGGGCAGCTCGGCGCGCACGGTGCGGCCGAGCGTGGCGCAGCCCGCCGCGTAGGTCTCCTGCAGCCCGCTGGCGGCCGGGTCACCGCCGGCCGCGCGCCAGGTCCCGTACCACTGCTCCAGGGAGCGCAGGACGCCGCGCAGCAGGGTGTCGCGGTCGGTGGAGACCGCGTCCGCCAGGGCGAGGGAGCCCGCGGTGGGGACGGGCAGCTCGTCCTCGCGCAGGGTCACGTTCAGCCCGAGGCCGACGACCACGGCGTCCGTCCCGGCCCGCTCGGCGAGGATGCCGCCGGCCTTGCGCTCCTGGCCCGCCACGGTGACCAGCAGGTCGTTGGGCCACTTGAGGGACGTGTCGACCCCGGCGGCGCGGGCCAGGCCGGTCGCGGCGGCCACTCCGGTCAGCAGCGGCAGCCAGCCCCAGCGCTCCACGGGAACGTCCGGACCGGGGCGCAGCAGTACGGAGAAGAACAGGCCCGAGCGCGGCGGCGCGCTCCAGCGCCGGTCGAGCCGGCCGCGCCCGGCGGTCTGCTCCTCGGCGACCAGGACGGCGCCCTCGGGGAGGTCCGCGGCGCGGGCGGCGAGGTCGCTGTTGGTGGACCCGGTGGCCTCGACGACCTCGAAGGAGGTCCACAGCGAGCCGGGGCGCACCAGGGCGCGGCGCAGCCCGGGGGTGCCCAGCGGCGGGCGGTCGAGGTCGGACCAGCGGCTGCGCGGGGGTTCGGAGTGCGTCATGCAAGCCAGCCTAGGTGTGGCAAACACCGCACTGCCGAACGGTATCGGCGCCACTACCCTACGAGTCAGTAGCCACTTTCCCCCCGTCCCCCGTGACCAGGCAGGGAGCCGCTTCCCGATGTCCGAGCCGCAAGTGCCCCAGCAGAGCGACATCCACACCACCGCAGGAAAGATCGAGGACCTCAGGCGCCGCGTCGAGGAAGCGACCCACGCGGGCTCCGCGCGCGCGGTCGAGAAGCAGCACGCGAAGGGCAAGCTGACGGCCCGCGAGCGGATCGAACTGCTGCTGGACGAGGGCTCGTTCGTCGAGCTGGACGAGTTCGCCCGGCACCGCTCCACCAGCTTCGGCCTGGAGAAGAACCGTCCGTACGGGGACGGCGTCGTCACCGGGTACGGCACCGTCGACGGGCGCCCGGTCGCCGTGTTCTCGCAGGACTTCACGGTCTTCGGCGGGGCGCTGGGCGAGGTGTACGGGCAGAAGATCATCAAGGTGATGGACTTCGCGCTGAAGACCGGCTGCCCGGTGGTCGGCATCAACGACTCCGGCGGCGCCCGCATCCAGGAGGGCGTGAGCGCGCTGGGGATGTACGGCGAGATCTTCCGCCGCAACACCCACGCGTCCGGCGTGATCCCGCAGATCTCGCTGGTGGTCGGCCCGTGCGCGGGCGGCGCGGTGTACTCGCCGGCGATCACCGACTTCACGGTGATGGTCGACCAGACCTCGCACATGTTCATCACCGGACCCGACGTCATCAAGACGGTGACGGGCGAGGACGTCGGCTTCGAGGAGCTGGGCGGCGCGCGCACCCACAACACCACCTCGGGCGTGGCGCACCACATGGCGGGCGACGAGAAGGACGCCGTCGAGTACGTCAAGTCGCTGCTGTCGTACCTGCCGTCGAACAACCTCTCCGAGCCGCCGGCCTTCCCCGAGGAGGCGGACCTGGCGCCGAGCGCCGAGGACCTGGAGCTGGACGCGCTGATCCCGGACAGCGCCAACCAGCCGTACGACATCCGCACGGTGGTGGAACACGTCCTGGACGAGGGCGAGTTCCTGGAGACCCAGGGCATGTTCGCGCCGAACATCGTGACCGGCTTCGGCCGGGTCGAGGGCTTCCCGGTGGGCGTGGTGGCCAACCAGCCGATGCAGTTCGCCGGCTGCCTGGACATCAACGCCTCGGAGAAGGCGGCCCGGTTCGTGCGCACCTGCGACGCCTTCAACGTGCCGGTGCTGACCTTCGTGGACGTGCCGGGCTTCCTGCCGGGCGTGGACCAGGAGTACGGCGGCATCATCCGGCGCGGCGCCAAGCTGATCTACGCGTACGCGGAGGCGACGGTCCCGCTGATCACGGTGATCACCCGCAAGGCGTTCGGCGGCGCGTACGACGTGATGGGCTCCAAGCACCTGGGCGCGGACCTCAACCTGGCCTGGCCGACGGCGCAGATCGCGGTGATGGGCGCGCAGGGCGCGGTGAACATCCTGCACCGCCGCACCCTGGCGGAGGCCGAGGAGGCGGGCACCGCGGACGCCGAGCGCACCCGGCTGATCCAGGAGTACGAGGACGCGCTGCTCAACCCGTACATCGCGGCGGAGCGCGGGTACGTCGACGCGGTGATCGAGCCGTCCCAGACGCGCTCGCACATCGTGCGCGGGCTGCGTCAGCTGCGCACCAAGCGGGAAAGCCTGCCCCCGAAGAAGCACGGCAACATCCCCCTGTAGGCACGACGACACCCCCCGGTGAGGAGCCTGTTGTGATCAAGGTCGTACGGGGAAACCCGACCCCGGAGGAGCTGGCCGCCGCACTGGCGGTGGTCCGGGCGCGCGCCGCGGCGACGGCGTCGGCCGTCGAGGGCGGCGCGCCGGTGCCCGAGGAGTGGTCGGCGCCGGACCGGATCGCCCGCGGCCGGGCGCTGCGGCCGGGCCCGCGGGCCTGGGCGCGGACGTACTGGCCCGCGTGAGCGACCGGCCCGCGTGAGCGGATGAGGTGAGCGGTACGGCGGTGGGCCGGGACCCCTGGACGGGTCCCGGCCCACCGCCGTGTGCGCGCGGCCTCAGACCAGGGGTGCGACGGCCTCGGCCATCCGCCGGTAGCCCGCGTCGTCGGGGTGCAGCCCGTCCTCGTAGGCGTACGCGGGGTCGAGCCTGCGCGGGTCGGCCGGGTCGGCGAGGACCTCCGCGAAGTCGACGTGCGCGTCGAAGGCGCCGGAGGTGCGGATCCAGTGGTTGACCTCCTCGCTGGTGCGCGCCGCCGCCGGACCCCAGTGGGTGGTGTCCTTGAAGGGCAGCAGGGTGGCGCCGACGACCCGCACGCCGCGCGCGTGGGCGGCGTCGATCAGCTCGCGGTAGGCGGCGATCAGTTGCCGCGAGGTGACCTGCGGGGAGGGCTTGTAGGTGGGGCTGGCGCCGGGCTTGCGGGCGGCCTCGCTGAAGCCGATGTCGTTCAGGCCCTGCAGGAGCACGACGGTGGAGACGCCGGGCTGGTCGAGGGCGTCGCGGCCGAAGCGCGCGGTGGAGCGCTCGCCGTACCAGGCCGAGTCGTTGAGGACCAGGTTGCCGCCGATGCCCGCGTTCACCACCGGGCGGCCGGTGCGCTCGGCGAGGGCGTCGGAGTAGCGGCGGTCGGCGTTGGGGGTGGAGCCGAAGCCGTCGGTGATCGAGTCGCCGAAGACGACGACCGCGCCCGCGTCCGTGCCCGGGCCCGCGGCGGGCCGGGCGCCGGAGACCTCCACCCCGGAGAGGTAGTACCAGGAGCCGGTGCGGGCGGTGAAGGCGGCGCCGTCAGTGTCGGCGCGGTGGTCGCCCTCGGCGCGGTAGGTGTCGGCCCAGGCCTGGGAGTGGAAGGTGGCGGGTCCGGTGGTGCCGGCCAGGTAGAGGGTGACGGTGACCCGCTCCAGGCGGCGCAGGCCGAGCGCGGCCGGGTCGCTGCGCAGTTCGCCGCGGGCGGGGACCTCGGTGGCGCGCTCGCCGCCGAAGGTGAGGTGGCGCACGCTGCCGGGCCTGACCGAGGCGCCCCCGGCGGCGCGGGCGACGGTGGCGCCGGTGACGCGCAGGGGTGAGGTCCCGTACGCGTTGGAGATCCGTATCCGCACCCGCTCGCCGGCCGCGGTGACGCGGACGACCTGGCGCACGGTCTGGTGGGAGAAGCCCTCCTGGGACCAGTTCGCGGTGAAGCCGGTGGAGGGCGACTGCGGGGCGGCGCCCCAGGCGGCGGTCCAGGGCGCGGGCTTCGCGCCGGCGGGGGCGCCGGTGAGCAGGGGCAGGGCGAGGGCGGTGGCGGCGAGGGGCGGCAGGAGCTTGCGCACGGGGAGTCCTTGGGCCGGGGCGACAGGAAGGGCTAATGGAACTGTGGTTCCGTTAAGATGAGAGGACCGTAGCAGAGTCGGAGGCGTTAATGGAACAGCAGTCCCGTTTGGAGACGAGCGGCCCGGGGACCGTGCGCCCCGGCGGCCGGACCGCCAAGGTGCGCGCCGCCGTCCTGGAGGCGACCCGGGACGCCCTGGCCGAGGAGGGCTTCCACGCACTGAACCTGGACCGCACCGCGGCCCGGGCCGGGGTCGGCAAGACGACGGTCTACCGCCGCTGGGGCTCGGCCACCGGCCTGGTCGCCGACCTGCTCGCCGACATGGCCGAGCAGTCCCTGCCCGCCACCGACGAGGGCACCCTGGAGGCCGACCTGCGGGCGAACGCGGCCCTGGTCCTCGCCGCCCTCACGGACCCGCGCATGGGCCCGGTGTTCCGGGCGGTGATCGCGGCCGCCGCGTGCAGCGAGGACTGCGCGGCGGCGCTGCGGCGCTTCTACGCGACCCGGCTCGCGGAGTGGGCGCCGGTGGTGGAGCGCGCCGTGGCCCGCGGCGAGGCGCCCGCGGGGACGGACGCGACGGAGGTGGTGCGCGCCGTCTCCGCGCCGCTGTACTACCGCTTCGCGGTCAGCCGGGAGGAGCTGGACGCGACGGCCGCGGCCCGGGCGGTGGACGTGGTGCTCGCGGGGGTGGCGGCCGGGGCGTTCACGAGGAGGTGACCCCGGGGGTGACCGGAGGTAATTAGTCCGTTGGCACCGGGTTGGGTGAGTACGGGTACTCAGGCGCGGGCACCCCGGGCGCAGGAGGATCGGGGCATGCTCTGGTCCGACCCGAAGAACGAGCCGCCGAAGGAGATGCGCGACATGCAGGCGATGCTGCGGCGCGCGGGCGTCCTGCTGGCCCTGGCCATGCTGCTGGCCATGCTGGTGGCCGGCCTGCACTGAGGGTTCGACCCGCACGGGACCGGCGGCCGCGCCGAAGCGGGCGGACCCGGTGGGCGCCTTTCGTAGCATGGCCCGCATGACACAACGGCTCGTCCTCGCCTCCCAGTCCCCCGCCCGGCTCGGGCTCCTCCGTCAGGCCGGCTTCGCCCCGGACGTCATCGTCAGCGGCGTCGACGAGGACGCCCTGAGCGCCCCCACCCCCGCCGAACTGGCCCTGGTCCTCGCCGAGGCCAAGGCCGACGCGGTGGCCGCCCGCCCGGAGGCCGCCGGGGCCCTCGTCATCGGCTGCGACTCCGTCCTGGAGCTGGACGGCCAGGCGCTCGGCAAGCCCTCCGACGCCGAGGACGCCACCGCCCGCTGGAAGGCGATGCGCGGGCGCGCCGGGGTGCTGCGCACCGGGCACTGCGTCATCGACACCGCCACCGGCCGCCGCGCCGGGGCCACCGCGTCCACCACCGTGCGCTTCGGCAACCCCTCCGACGAGGAGATCGCCGCCTACGTCGCCACCGGCGAACCGCTGCACGTCGCCGGGGCGTTCACCCTGGACGGCCGCTCGGCGCCGTTCGTCGACGGCATCGACGGCGACCACGGCAACGTCATCGGCCTCTCGCTGCCGCTGCTGCGCACCCTGCTCGCCGAAGTGGACATCCGCGTCATCGACCTGTGGAGCTGAGCCGGGTGCGCGTACCGTGAACGCACGCGGTACGCGAGGGGGTTGTCATGGCTCGGATCGTCGTCGTCCACGGCATCGGCCAGGAGTTCCTCGGCCCGGAACAGATGCGCGGCGCCGCGGCGCCCGCCCTGCGGGACGGGGTGCGGCTGGCGGGCGCGCCCCCGATACCCGACGAGGACGTGGCCTGCGCCTTCTACGGCGACCTCTACCACGAGCCCGGCACCCGCTCCGGCGACCTGCCGCCGTGGGACGAGGGCGACGTCGAGGAGGGCCTGGAGGAGGAGCTGCTCGCCGCCTGGTGGCGGGCCGCCGCCGAGGCCGATCCGGCCGTCGACGGGCCCGACGAGGACGGCACCCGGGGGCTCGTCGGCTTCGGCGCCTCCCGGGCGCTGCACGTCCAGCGGGTGCGGGCCGCGCTGGACGCGCTGGCCGGGTCGCGGTTCTTCGGCAAGGTCTCCGACCGGCTGATGGTCCTGGCCCTCAAGCAGGTCCGCCGCTACCTGACCGAACCCGCGCTGCGGGCGGCGGCCCGCGACCGGGTGGCGGCCGAGGTGGGCCCCGACACCCGGGTCGTCGTCGGCCACTCACTGGGTTCGGTCGTGGCGTACGAGACGCTGTGCGCCCACCCCGAGTGGCCGGTCACCGACTTCGTGACGCTCGGCTCCCCGCTGGGGCTGCGCGGCGTGGTCTTCGACCGGCTCGCCCCCTCCCCCGCCGACGGCCGCGGCGCCTGGCCGGGCCCGGTCGCCCGCTGGACCAACGTCGCCGACCGGGGCGACGTCGTGGCGCTGCCCGACCGGCTCGCCGGCCGGTTCGGCGAACGGATCGCCGACCAGCGCGTGGACAACGGCACGCGGATGCACGACCTGGCGCGCTACCTGGCCGCCCCGAAGACGGGGGCCGCGGTCGCGCGAGGGCTGTCGTGACCGCGACGGGCCGCAGGTTCCTGATCGCGGCGGGCGTCGGCGGCTACCGCGACGCCGCCATCGACGACCTGCCCGGCGTGCGCCACGACGTCGACCGGGTGCGGGAGCTGCTGGAGCCGATGGGGTACGAGAGCGTGCTCCCCGAGCTCGCCGTCGACCCGACCGCCCGCGCCCTGGCCGAGGGCATCGAGGAGTGGGCGTACGAGCAGGACCTAGGCGCCTCCGACGTCGTGGTCGTCTACTTCGCCGGCCACGGCGTCAAGGACGTCGAGCGCCACTACCTGCTCTGCTCCACCACCCGGCCCGGCCTGTACTCCACCGCCCTGTCCAGCGAGGACCTGTGCCGCCCGCTGATCCTCAGCCCGGTCGGCCACCTGCTGGTCGTCCTGGACACCTGCTACGCCGCCGCGGGCACCGGTGACATCGCGGTGCTCGCCGCCGAACTGGCCCACTCCCAGCGGGGCGTGGCCGGGCGCTGGATGCTCGCCTCGGCCCGCGGCAAGGAGAAGGCCCGCGAGAACGCCTTCGTGGACGCCCTCGCCGAGGTGCTCGGCCAGCCGCGGGCCGGCGCCCACCAGGCGTACCTGGGCGTGCGCGAGGTGACCGAGCGGATCAACCGCTACTTCGAGGAGCACCACCCGGCCCAGCACGCCCGGCACTCCACCATCGACAGCGACGGCGTCGCCCCGTTCTTCGCCAACCTCGCCCACGTGCCCGGACTGCCCGCCGACGGGCTCGACGTGGAGACCCTGACCCGGCTGCGCCGCAGGAGCCGGGGCCACTTCGAGCCGCGGGCCCGCGGCCAGGAGCACATGGGCGAGCGCGGCGACTACTTCACCGGCCGCACCGAGGCGCTGGCCGCGCTCACCGGCTGGCTGGCCGCCGAGCGCCACGACCGCAAGGCCCGGGTCGTCACCGGCGCCCCCGGCTCCGGCAAGTCCGCGCTCCTGGGCCGGCTGCTGCGGCTGACCGGCGAGCGCGCCGTGATCCCGCTGCACGCACGGCGCACCGCCCTGGAGGACCTCGTCGCCGACCTGGCGGCCGCGCTGCGCCTGCCGTACGGCACCGACCGCGACGACCTGCTCGACGTGCTCAGCCGCCGCGCCGACCCGCTCACCGTGGTGGTGGACGCCCTCGACGAGGCGGGCGCGGCGGGCGACGCGCGCGAAGGGGGCCGGATCGCCCGGGAGTTCCTCTACCCGCTGTCCGCGCTGCCCTCGGTGCGGCTGGTGGTGGGCACCCGGCGGCCCCTGGTGGAGGCGCTCGGCAGCGCCGTGGAGGTCATCGACCTGGACGACCCCGCCTACTCCACCGGCGACCAGGTGGCCGACTACGCGCTGAAGCTGCTGCTGGACGAGGAGGACCCGGACACCCGCTCCCCCTACCGCGGCCTGCCCCGCGACGCCGCGGTGGTCGCCCGGGGCGTCGCCGCCCGCGCGGGCACCTCGTTCCTGGTGGCCCGGATGACCGCCCGGGCCCTGGTGCAGGCCCAGCGCACCGTCGACACCGCGCCGCCCGGCTGGGAGCGGGCGCTGCCGGGCGACGCGGGGCAGGCGTTCGCCGCCTACCTGGACCGGTTCGGGGACCGCCGGGCCACCGTGGAGCGGCTGCTCCGCCCGCTGGCGTACGCCCAGGGCGCGGGCCTGCCCTGGTCCACGCTGTGGGCGCCGATGGCCGAGGCGCTGTCCGGGCTGCCGTGCCCGCAGGAGGAGCTGCGCTGGCTGCACGACCACGCGGGCGCCTACGTGGTGGAGACGCCCACGCCCGGCGGCGGCTCGGTGTACCGGCTGTTCCACGAGACGCTCGCCGAGTACCTGCGCGACCCCGGCGGCGACACCGACGCGCACCGGGCCCTGGCGGCGGCGCTGGTGCGCCAGGTGCCGACGGACCCGCGCACCGGGCTGCGCGACTGGGCCGCCGCGCACGTGTACGTACGCGACCACCTGGCCTCGCACGCGACCGCCGGCGGCCCGGGCGCCCTGGACGAGCTGCTGCGCGACACCGAGTACCTGGTGCACGCCGCCCCGGCCGACCTGCTGCGCGCGCTGCCCACCGTGGTCACGGCCGAGGGGCGGCTGCGGCGCGCGGTCTACCAGGCCTCCTCCGACACCCACGCCTCCGTGTCCGCCCGGGAGCGGCGCGACATCCTGGCCGTGGACGCCGCCCGCTACAACGAGCGCGGCCTGGCCGGGGAGCTGTCGCGGGGCCGCCCCTGGCGTCCGCGCTGGGCCACCGGCTCGCTGGTGCACCCGGCGCTGTACCGGGTGTTCGACGGCTGGGAGTCCATCCACTCGCTGGACTGCCTGGGCATCGAGGGCCGCCCGCACGCGGTCACCGTGGACGACGACGGCCTGGCCCGGGTCTGGGACCTGACCACCGGCGCCCAGCGGATCGACGCGATCGGCCACACCGGCTTCGTGCACGCGGCGGCCTGTGCCGTGCTGGACGGCCGCCCGCACGCGGTAGTCGCCGGGGACGAGGAGCTGGTCCGGGTCTGGGACCTGACCACCGGTCAGCAGCGGGCGCTGCTGCTCGGGCGGCGCAGCGGCATCCACGCGATGGCCTGCACCGAGGTGGCGGGCCGGGCGCAGGCGGTGGCGGTGCGCTTCGACCAGACCGTGGACGTGTGGGACCTGGCCACCGGCGACCTGCTCACCACCTTCCCCGGCCGCTTCACCGGCGACACGGTGCTGGCCTGCGCCACCGTGGACGGCCGGGCGCTCGCGGTCACCGCCGCCCGCGACGACGACGCGGTGCGCGTCTGGGACCTGGCCTCGGGCACCGAGACGGCCACGCTGCCCGCCCCGGCCGCGGTGCACGCGCTGGCCTGCGCGGAGATCCGCGGCCACCCGCACGTCCTGTCGGCGGGCGAGGACGGGCTCGTACGGGTGCGGAACCTGACCACCGGGGCCGAGCGGGTGCTGGCCGGGCACGCGGGCGAGGTGCTCGCCGTCACCTGCACCACCCTGGACGGCCGCCCGCACGCGATCACCGCGGGCGCGGACGAGGCGGTACGGGTCTGGGACCTGGCCACCGGCGCCCAGCGGGCCGTCCTGACCGGGCACACCGCCCGGGTGCTCGCGGTGTCCTGCACCCTGGTCGACGAGCGGCCGCACGCGGTGACCCTCGGCGACGACGTCGACGGCACCGTGCGGGTGTGGGACCTGGCCGAGGCGGCCCAGCGGCCGGTGCTCTCCGGGCACACCAGCTGGGTGCAGGCCGCGGCGCACGTGCTCGTGGGCGAGCGCCCGCACGCGGTGACCGCGGGCGGCGACGGGGTGGTGTGCCTGTGGGACCTGGCCGACGGCGTCCGGGCCGCGACCCTGACCGGGCACACCAACTGGGTGAGCGCGCTGGCCCCGCTCTCCATCGGGGGCCGCCCGCACACGGTCACCGTCGGCTTCGACGGGGACATCCGGGTCTGGGACCTGGGCCGGCGCACCCATCGGGCGCTGCGCGGCAGCCGCTCGTCGCGGCTGCGCGCGGTCGCCTGCACCGAACTGGACGGCGTGCCGCGGGCGATCACCCACGCCGGGGACGAGCTGGAGGTGTGGGACCTGGTCACCGGCACCCCGCGCACGCTCCCCACGGACGGGGTGGTGCGCGAGGTCAACGCGGCCTGCTGCGCGAGCGTCGAGGGCCGCCCGCACGTGCTGTTCGGCACCGCCGACGGGTCGGTCGTGGTGTGGGACCTGACCACGGACAGCCGGCGCGCCACGCTGAACGGGCACACCGGGGACGTCTGCGCGGTGGTGTGCGCGGAGGTGGACGGGCGCCCGCACGCGGTGAGCGGGGGCGGCGACGGGACGGTACGGGTCTGGGACCTGACCACCGGGACCCTGCGGGCGGTCCTGAGCGGGCACACGGGCCGGGTGCACACCGTGGCCCGGTCCCTCATCGACGGGCGCCCGCACGCGCTGACCGGGGGCATCGACCGGTCGCTGCGCGTCTGGGACCTGACGCTGAACCAGCTGGTGGCGGTGGTCGCGCTGCCGCTGCCGGTGGACGCGATCGCCGCGCACGGCGACGAGGTCGTCCTGGGCCTGCGCAACGAGGTGGTGGTCCTGGAGCGGGTGGCCGCTACGCGGGAGCCGTTCCGTTCGTAGCCGGACCGGCCGGCGGCGGGCCCGCCGGGGCGGGCCGGTCGGCGGGCGGCCGCGTGCGGCGCTCCTCGGAGCCGTACGCGAGCAGGACGAACACCAGCAGGCCCAGGACCAGCATCATGAACGCGAACGCGGTCCAGCCGACCAGGGCCACGGTGACCGCGCCCAGCACCCCGTGCACGATCGCGCAGGCGATCAGCAGCACCCGGGCCCAGCGGCCGGGCGCCCGGTCGCGCAGCCCGGCGCGCAGCAGCACCGCGCCGCACAGCAGCAGGAAGAGCCCGGCGACCCCGCCCATGATCCAGGTGCCGGTGGCCATGGCGTCCGGGTCGAGCCCGGCCATCGACATGTTCTGCCGGTCCACGAAGGTGGCGAGCACGCCGTTGAGCACGACGACGCCCAGCGCCTCCGCGAGCAGCACGATCGCCGCCACCAGCGCCACCGGTCTGCGGGCCACCCGGGCCACCCCCTTACCCACGGTACGTACGAACAGCGCGAACGCTACTAACGGGTAAATGCCAGGACAAGGGTTCGACCCCGGCTTGTTACCGAAGATCGGCACGGCAAAGAATCACTCGGCCCTTCGTAGGGACTCCACAAAGAAACCGGACGGGCCGCTGGGCGGGAGAACAGAGACCTTGACCACACCTCAGGGCTACTGTGCCGTACAGGATCCCTGCGTACCGTTGCGGGACAAGGGATTTCACGACCCGAGCGAGCCTCGAATCACGCTCCGTGTGGGCAAGCTCACCATTGGGGACGGGTCGAAAGGCCGTGTCGGCAGTCCCTAAACTCAGCTTGTTTCAAGGAGGGAGCCATCGTGCGCAAGGTGCTCATCGCCAACCGAGGCGAAATCGCTGTCCGTGTCGCCCGTGCCTGCCGGGATGCCGGGATCGCGAGCGTAGCCGTCTACGCCGATCCGGACCGGGACGCCCTGCACGTGCGTGCGGCCGACGAGGCGTTCGCCCTGGGCGGTGACACACCGGCCGCCAGCTACCTGGACATCGCCAAGGTGCTCCAGGCCGCCGCCGACTCCGGCGCCGACGCCGTCCACCCCGGCTACGGCTTCCTGTCGGAGAACGCCGAGTTCGCCCAGGCCGTGCTGGACGCCGGACTGACCTGGATCGGCCCGCCGCCGCACGCCATCCGTGACCTCGGCGACAAGGTCGCCGCCCGGCACATCGCCCAGCGCGCCGGCGCCCCGCTGGTCGCGGGCACTCCCGACCCGGTCTCCGGCGCCGACGAGGTCGTCGCGTTCGCCGAGGAGCACGGGCTGCCGATCGCCATCAAGGCCGCCTTCGGCGGTGGCGGGCGCGGCCTGAAGGTCGCCCGCACCCTCGAAGAGGTCCCGGAGCTGTACGAGTCCGCCGTGCGCGAGGCCGTCGCCGCCTTCGGCCGCGGCGAGTGCTTCGTCGAGCGCTACCTCGACAAGCCCCGCCACGTCGAGACCCAGTGCCTGGCCGACACCCACGGCAACGTGGTCGTCGTCTCCACCCGCGACTGCTCCCTCCAGCGCCGCCACCAGAAGCTGGTCGAGGAGGCGCCCGCGCCGTTCCTCAGCGAGGAGCAGAACGCCCAGCTGTACTCCGCCTCCAAGGCCATCCTCAAGGAGGCCGGCTACGTCGGCGCCGGCACCGTGGAGTTCCTCGTCGGCAACGACGGCACCATCTCCTTCCTGGAGGTCAACACCCGCCTCCAGGTCGAGCACCCGGTGACCGAAGAGGTCACCGGCATCGACCTGGTCCGCGAGATGTTCCGCATCGCCGACGGCGAGGAACTGGGCTACGACGACCCCGCCGTGCGCGGTCACTCCTTCGAGTTCCGCATCAACGGCGAGGACCCGGGCCGCAACTTCCTGCCCGCCCCCGGCACCGTCACGACGTTCGCGGCGCCCAGCGGCCCCGGCGTCCGCCTGGACGCGGGCGTGGAGTCCGGCTCGGTCATCGGCCCCGCCTGGGACTCGCTGCTCGCCAAGCTCGTCATCACCGGCGCCACCCGCGAGCAGGCCCTGCAGCGCGCCGCCCGCGCGCTGGCCGAGTTCGAGGTCGAGGGCATGGCCACCGCCATCCCCTTCCACCGCGCCGTCGTCGTCGACCCGGCCTTCACCGCCGACCCGTTCCGCATCCACACCCGGTGGATCGAGACCGAGTTCGTCAACGAGATCAAGCCCTTCGCCGCCCCGGCCGACGCCGAGGCCGACGAGGAGCCGGGCCGCGAGACCGTCGTCGTCGAGGTCGGCGGCAAGCGCCTGGAGGTCTCGCTGCCCTCCTCGCTCGGCATGACGCTGGCCCGCACCGGCCTGGCCGCGGGCGCCAAGCCCAAGCGCCGCGCCGCCAAGAAGTCCGGCCCGGCCGCCTCCGGCGACACCCTCGCCTCCCCGATGCAGGGCACCATCGTCAAGGTGGCCGTCGAGGAGGGCCAGGAGGTCAAGGAGGGCGACCTGGTCGTCGTCCTGGAGGCCATGAAGATGGAGCAGCCGCTCAACGCGCACCGGTCCGGCACCATCAAGGGCCTGACCGCCGAGGTCGGCGCCTCGCTGACCTCCGGCGCCGTCATCTGCGAGATCAAGGACTGACCGGGCACGCCCCGCGGTCAGGGGTCCGCCGGTGACAACCGGCGGACCCCTTCCGCGTGTTCGGGGGAGGATGGGGTCATGGAGAGAACCCTGCGCGCCGACGCGCGGCGCAATCGCGAGCGGCTCCTGCGCGAGGCCCGGGCCGCGTTCTCCGAGCACGGGACGGACGCGGCCCTGGAGGACGTGGCCCGCCGGGCGGGCGTCGGCATCGGCACGCTCTACCGGCACTTCCCCAACCGGCACGCCCTGATGCACGCGGTGTTCGAGGAGGGGCTGGCCGCGCTCCTGGAGCGCTCGCGCGAGCTGGCCCGCGCCGAGCACCCGTGCGCGGCGCTGGTGGAGTGGCTGCGCGCGATCGTGACGCACGCGGGCGAGTACCAGGGCCTGGCCCAGGGCCTCATGTCCGCCTCGCACGACCGCAGTTCGGCGCTGCACCAGTGCAACGCGCCGCTGCGCGAGGCCGGGCGCCGACTACTCGTGCGGGCCGTGGACGCCGGGGCCGTGCGTCCCGACGTGTCGATCGACGACCTGCTGCGGCTGACCCAGGCGATCGCCCTGGCCGCCGAGCAGTCCCCGGACGACCCGGAGCTGGCCGACCGGCTGCTGCTGCTCACCCTGCGGGGCCTGAAGGCCCCGTAGCGGCGTACGGGGGTCCGTACGCCGCCCCGTACGGGGAGCGGGTCCGTACGGGGCGTCAGCGGCGGCGCAGGTCGGCCACCCGGGCCCGGTCGGCGTGCGGGTGCTGCCCCTCGCCGAGCGGGGCCGCGCGCAACTGCGGTCCAGGGCCGCCCGGATGGCGCCCGCGCTGGCCCGGCAGCGGCACGTCCCGGCGGGGCGCCCGCCCCGGCGGGGCGTCGTCACCGGCGGTCCCGGTGCCCGCCACCGCGATCTGCACGCCCTGGTCGGCCAGCGCCTGGAGCTCGGTGGCCGCGCGGTCGTCGTGCACCGGGGGCTCGTCCGTCACCAGCCGCGTGATCACGTCCGTGGGCACCGTCTGGAACATGGTGTCGGTGCCCAGCTTGGTGTGGTCGGCCAGCACCACGACCTCCGCCGCCGCCTGGACCAGGGCCCGGTCGACGCTCGCGGAGAGCATGTTGGAGGTGGACAGGCCGCGCTCGGCGGTCAGGCCGCTGCCCGAGAGGAAGGCGCGCGAGACCCGCAGGCCCTGCAGGGACTGCTCGGCCCCGCTGCCCACCAGGGCGTAGTTGGACCCGCGCAGGGTGCCGCCGGTCATGACGACCTCGACCCGGTTGGCGTGCGCCAGCGCCTGTGCCACCAGCAGGGAGTTGGTGACGACGGTGAGCCCGGGGACCCGCGCGAGCCGGCGGGCCAGCTCCTGCGTGGTGGTCCCGGCGCCCACGACGATGGCCTCGCCCTCGTCGACCAGGCCCGCGGCGAGGTCGGCGATGGCGGTCTTCTCCGCGGTCGCGAGATGGGATTTCTGCGGGAAGCCGGACTCTCGCGTGAATCCGCCCGGCAGCACCGCACCGCCGTGCCGGCGGTCGAGGAGTCCTTCTGCCTCCAGTGCCCGCACGTCCCGCCGTACGGTCACTTCGGAGGTCTGGACGACGCGGGCGAGCTCACGGAGCGACACGGCCCCGTTGGCTCGCACCATTTCGAGGATCAATTGACGACGTTCTGCAGCGAACACGAAACTGACAGTAACCTGACCGGCCGATTGTTTGCAGCAGTATGCGCCGAATAAGAGAAGTTGCGCACGAACGGGGCCGCCAAGTGGTATGGGCG
Organism: Streptomyces sp. NPDC001941; assembly: GCF_040296945.1. Lineage (NCBI taxonomy): Bacteria > Bacillati > Actinomycetota > Actinomycetes > Kitasatosporales > Streptomycetaceae > Streptomyces > Streptomyces sp. NPDC001941. The sequence continues at coordinate 74,917 of NZ_JBEOYE010000037.1, forward strand.
ACCCCGTAGTTGTGCGGACTTGCCGGGGTTTACGCCTCCCCGGACGTCTTCCGGGTGTGCAACTGCCGCGCCACCTCGGCGATCGAGCCGGACAGCGAGGGGTACACGGTGAAAGCCTTTGCGATCTGTTCCACCGTCAGGTTGTTGTCGACGGCGAGCGAGATGGGGTGGATCAACTCGCTGGCCCGCGGGGCCACCACGCAGCCGCCGACCACGATGCCGGTGCCCGGGCGGCAGAAGATCTTGACGAAGCCGTCCCGGATGCCCTGCATCTTGGCGCGCGGGTTGCGCAGCAGCGGCAGCTTGACGACCCGGGCGTCGATCTTGCCCGCGTCCACGTCCGCCTGGGTGTAGCCGACGGTGGCGATCTCCGGGTCGGTGAAGACGTTGGAGGAGACCGTCTTGAGGTTCAGCGGGGCCACCGCGTCGCCCAGGAAGTGGTACATCGCGATCCGGCCCTGCATGGCCGCCACCGAGGCCAGGGCGAAGATCCCGGTCACGTCGCCGGCCGCGTAGACGCCCGGGGCGGAGGTGCGCGAGACCTTGTCGGTCCAGATGTGGCCCGACTCCTTCAGCCGCACCCCGGACTCCTCCAGGCCCATGTCCGCGGTGTTCGGGATGGCGCCGACGGCCATCAGGCAGTGGGTGCCGGAGATGACCCGGCCGTCGGAGAGGGTGACCTCGACGCGGTCGCCGACCCGCTTGGCGGACTCGGCGCGCGAGCGGGCCATCACGTTCATGCCGCGGCGGCGGAAGACGTCCTCCAGGACCGCGGCGGCGTCCGGGTCCTCGCCCGGGAGCACCCGGTCGCGACTGGAAACGAGCGTGACGCGCGAGCCCAGGGCCTGGTAGGCGCCGGCGAACTCGGCGCCGGTGACGCCGGAGCCGACCACGATGAGCTCCTCGGGGAGCTCCTTGAGGTCGTACACCTGCGTCCAGTTCAGGATGCGCTCGCCGTCCGGCTTGGCGTCGGGCAGCTCGCGCGGGTGGCCGCCGGTGGCGATCAGCACGGCCTCGGCGGTGAGCATCTCCTCGGTGCCGTCGGCGGCGGTGACGATGACGTCCCGGGTGCCGTCGATGCCCTGCGGGCCCGCGAGCCGGCCGCGGCCGCGCAGCACCCGGGCGCCCGCGCGGGTGACGGAGGCGGTGATGTCGTGGGACTGGGCGAGCGCCAGGCGCTTGACCCGGCGGTTGACCTTGCCGAGGTCCACGCCGACGACGCGGGCCGCCTGCTCGATGTGCGGGGTGTCGTCGGCGACGATGATGCCCAGCTCCTCGTAGGAGGAGTCGAAGGTGGTCATCACCTCGGCCGTCGCGATGAGGGTCTTCGAGGGAACGCAGTCGGTGAGGACGGACGCGCCGCCGAGGCCGTCGCAGTCCACGACGGTCACCTCCGCGCCGAGTTGGGCGCCCACCAGGGCAGCCTCGTATCCGCCGGGTCCGCCGCCGATGATCACGATCCGGGTCACGTGGGTTACGCCTCGCGCTCTCGTTGCTGCCGGGAGGTGGCCCCGCTGGGCCGAAGTGCGTACCCCATTGTCCCGCACGCTTCAAGCGCCTTCTCCCCGGGGCCCTCCATACGGCGCCCCCGCGCGCCCCGGAGCCGGACCGGAGCGCGGGCGGAGGGGGACCCGGGGCGAGCGCGGCCCCACGGGTTCCTCCCGTACCCTCGATCCCATGTCGCTCTACGCCGCGTACGCCGGCAACCTCGACGCGCGGCTGATGAGCCGCCGCGCTCCGCACTCCCCGCTGCGCGGCACGGGCTGGCTCAACGGCTGGCGGCTGACGTTCGGCGGCGAGCAGATGGGCTGGGAGGGCGCCCTGGCCACGATCGTGGAGGCGCCCCGCTCGCAGGTCTTCGTCGCGCTGTACGACATCGCCCCGATGGACGAGGACTCCATGGACCGCTGGGAGGGCGTCGGCCTCGACATCTACCGGCGCATGCGGGTGCGCGTGCACACCCTGGACGGCGAGGAGCCGGCCTGGATCTACGTGCTGAACGGGTACGAGGGCGGGCTGCCGTCCGCCCGCTACCTGGGCGAGATCGCCGACGCCGCCGAGTCGGCGGGCGCCCCGCACGACTACGTGATGGAGCTGCGCAAGCGCCCCTGTTAGGACCTGTTGGCACCGCTCGTACCGGTCCGTCCCTGGCGCGAGGTACGAGCGGCGCGGCACCCGCCGGTTCGTCGGAAACGACGAGACAACGATCGGATGTCCGTCCGCACCGTCATCTACGCGCGTAGGAATTTCCCGGTTACGCTCTTGCGCGTGAACGCATCTGTTATTCCGGACAACATCCAGGGCGACCCGTACGGGGCCGCCGACGCCGCCGCCGCGCGCCTGCGCGAGCTGACCGGCGCCGAGACCCACGACGTCGCCCTCGTGATGGGCTCCGGCTGGGCGCCGGCCGTCGACGCGCTCGGCGCCCCCGAGGCCGAGTTCCCGGTCACCGAGCTGCCGGGCTTCCCCCCGCCGGCCGTCGCCGGACACGGCGGCACGATCCGCTCGTACAAGATCGGCGACAAGCGCGCGCTGGTCTTCCTCGGCCGCACCCACTACTACGAGGGCCGCGGCGTGGCCTCCGTGGTGCACGGCGTGCGCACCGCCGTCGCCGCCGGCTGCAAGACCGTGGTGCTCACCAACGGCTGCGGCGGCCTGCGCCAGGGCATGCGCCCGGGCCAGCCGGTGCTGATCAGCGACCACCTGAACCTGACGGCCACCTCGCCGATCGTGGGCGCCAACTTCGTCGACCTCACCGACCTGTACTCGCCGCGGCTGCGCGCGCTGTGCAAGGAGGTCGACGAGACGCTGGAGGAGGGCGTGTACGTCCAGTTCCCCGGCCCGCACTACGAGACCCCGGCCGAGATCAACATGGTCCGCGTGCTGGGCGGCGACCTGGTCGGCATGTCCACCGTCCTCGAGGCCATCGCGGCCCGCGAGGCGGGCGCCGAGGTGCTGGGCATCTCGCTGGTCACCAACCTGGCGGCCGGCCTGACCGGCGAGCCGCTGAACCACGAGGAAGTGCTCCAGGCGGGGCGCGACTCGGCGGCGCGCATGGGCGAGCTGCTCACGCGGGTACTCGACCGCATCTGATCCGTACGCCTGGAGAGGGGCTGACATCGTGACGCAGGACCTCATCGCGCGGGCGCGGACCTGGCTCGCCGAGGATCCCGACCCGGAGACCCGCGAGGAGCTGGCCGCACTCGTCGAGAGCGCCGGGGCCACCGGTGACACGGCCGCGCTGGCCGCGCGCTTCGCCGGGACGCTGCAGTTCGGCACGGCCGGGCTGCGCGGGGAGCTGGGCGCCGGGCCGATGCGGATGAACCGCTCGGTGGTCATCCGCGCCGCCGCCGGACTCGCCGCGTACCTGAAGGCGAAGGGCGAGGCCGGCGGGCTGGTCGTGATCGGCTACGACGCGCGCTACAAGTCCGCGGACTTCGCGCGGGACACGGCCGCCGTGATGGTCGGCGCGGGCCTGCGCGCGGCGCTGCTGCCGCGCCCGCTGCCCACGCCCGTCCTGGCGTACGCGATAAGGCACCTGGGCGCCGTCGCGGGCGTCGAGGTCACCGCGAGCCACAACCCGCCGCGCGACAACGGCTACAAGGTCTACCTGGGCGACGGCTCGCAGATCGTGCCGCCCGCCGACGCGGAGATCGCCGCCGAGATCGACGCGGTGGCGAGCCTGCACGACGTGGCGCGCCCGGAGTCCGGCTGGGAGACCCTCGGCGACGAGGTCCTGGCGGCCTACCTGGAGCGCACGGACGCGGTGCTGACCGACGGCTCCCCGCGCACCGCGCGGGTCGTCTACACGGCCATGCACGGCGTCGGCAAGGACGTGCTCCTGGCGGCCTTCGAGCGGGCCGGGTTCCCCGTGCCCGAGCTGGTCGCCGAGCAGGCCGAGCCCGACCCGGCGTTCCCGACGGTGGCGTTCCCCAACCCGGAGGAGCCGGGCGCGATGGACCTGGCGTTCGCCCGGGCCCGCGCGGTGCGCCCGGACGTCGTGATCGCCAACGACCCGGACGCGGACCGCTGCGCGGTGGCCGTGCCGCACGACGGCGACTGGCGGATGCTGCGCGGCGACGAGGTCGGCGCGCTGCTGGGCGCGCACCTGGTGCACAAGGGCGCCACCGGCGTCTTCGCCGAGTCGATCGTGTCCTCCTCGCTGCTCGGCCGGATCGCCGCCGCGGCGCGGCTGGGGTACGAGGAGACGCTGACCGGCTTCAAGTGGATCGCCCGCGTGGAGGGCCTGCGGTACGGCTACGAGGAGGCGCTCGGCTACTGCGTGGACCCGCAGGGCGTGCGCGACAAGGACGGCATCACCGCCGCCCTGCTCGTCACCGAGCTGGCCTCGGAGCTCAAGGAGCAGGGCAGGACGCTCACCGACCTGCTGGACGACCTGGCCGTGGAGCACGGCCTGCACGCCACCGACCAGCTGTCGGTGCGGGTGGAGGACCTCGGCGTCATCGCCGACGCGATGGCGGCGCTGCGCGCGAACCCGCCGGCGAAGCTGGCCGGCCTGACCGTGGCGACGGCGGAGGACCTGACCAAGGGCACGGAGAGCCTGCCGCCCACGGACGGCCTGCGGTACTACCTGGAGGGCGAGTTCCGGGCCCGGGTGATCGTCCGCCCGAGCGGCACCGAGCCGAAGCTCAAGTGCTACCTGGAGGTCGTGGTGCCGGTGGCCGACGCCAGTGAGCTGGAGGCGGCGCGGGCGAAGGGCGCCGGGGTGCTGGACGCGATCAAGCGCGACCTGTCGGCGGCGGCCGGCATCTGAGGCCGCGGCGCACACGCCCGAAGGGCCCGTACGGAGTCGATCCGTACGGGCCCTTCGCGCTCCACGGGAGGCGCCCCTCCCCTCCCGCTCCCCTCCCGGGTGAATCCGCTACGTCAGTTGACGCAGCGACGGCTGCCCTGCCGGGGTGGTCCGGGCGAAGGTGACCCCCGTCGTCCCCGCCCCGCCCTGGAGCCGCCGTGCCACCGGTCAAGTCCTCGCGTCCGACCGTCCCCGCCGCCCGGCGGCCCTACCCGCCGCCCGTGCCGCCCCTGCTGCGGCGGGCGGCGCCCGCGCTGCTCGGCTACCTCGCGGTGCGGCTCACCGGCCTGCTGGTGCTCGCCCGCTGGGCGCACCTGAAGGGGCACGGGATCTGGCCGACCCTGGCCACCTCCTGGGACTCGGGCTGGTACCTGGGCATCGCCGACCACGGGTACGAGCAGGAGCTCGGCACCCGCATGGACCACAACAACCTGGCGTTCTTCCCGCTGTACCCGCTGCTGATCAAGGCGGTCGCGGCGGTGACGCCGGGCTCGCGCGCCTCGGTCGGGCTGGTCCTGGCCGTGCTGTTCTCGCTGGTGGCGGCGTGCGGGGTGTACGCGGTCGGGGAGCGGCTGCACGACCGTAGGACCGGGACCGCGCTGGCGCTGCTGTGGGGGGCGACGCCGGTCGCGGTGGTGCAGTGGATGGGCTACACCGAGTCGCTGTTCACCGCGCTGGCCGCCTGGTCGCTGTACGCGGTGCTGGGCGGGCGGTGGGCCTGGGCGGCGTCGCTGTCGGTGCTGGCCGGCCTGACCCGCCCGACCGGGGTCGCGCTGGCCGCGGCGGTGACGGCGGCGGGCCTGGTGGCCTTCGCCCGCACCCGCGCACGCGCCCCGCTGACCGCCGCGCTGGCGGCGCCGCTGGGGTGGCTGGCGTACGTGGCGTGGGTGGGGGCGCGGGTGGGCCGCTGGGACGGCTACTTCGCGGTGCAGCGGCTGTGGCGCAACGAGTGGGACGGCGGCGCGGACACGCTGCGGGAGATGCGCCGGTTCCTGGCGTACGAGAAGCACCCGATGCTGTTCCTGGTGGCCGTCTCGGTGGTCCTGCTCGTCTCGGCCGGGCTCTACCTGCTCTGCCTGGCCGACCGCCAGCCGCTCGCGCTGCTGGTGTTCTCCGGGGTGCTGCTGCTGGTGGTGCTGGGCAGCGGCGGCGTCTACTTCCCCCGCGCCCGCTTCCTGCTCCCCGGCTTCCCCCTGCTGCTCCCCCTGGCCCGCGCCACGGCCCGCGCCCGCCCCCACGTGACGGCCCTGCTCCTGCTCTCCGCCACCCTGACCTCGGCCTGGCTGGGCGCCTACATGCTCCTGGTGTGGCCGGGCCCGCCGTGAGCCGATACCGGGCGGTTCAGCCCGTGGCGAGGAGGACCACGAGGACGAGCAGGCCCGCCAGGGCCGGGGCCAGGACCTCGTAGGCCCAGCGCACCTGGGGCTCGCCCTGGGCGGTCGGGCGGGAGGCGGAGCGCTCGGCCAGGGCGCGCAGGTCGGTGACGGTCTGGTCGGCGGGCGCCGTGCGGGAATTGGAGTCGGTGACGCGCGCGTGGACCGTGGTGCGGCCGTACGGGTCATCCAGCGCCTTCGCGGACTGGCGGCGGGCGGCGCGCTTGCGCTGGCGCAGCGAGACCGGGACGGCCCACAGCTGGTACTTGGCGCCGTCCTGGGTGAAGACCTCGCTGGAGTAGGAGGCGCGCACGTCGGCGACGGCGCCCCAGGGCAGCACGATGCTGCGGAACGGGTTGCGGATGCGCAGCCGGTCGTCGTTGGCGTGCACCGCGGGCCTGATCGTGAAGGCGACCACCAGCGGCACCGCGAACAGCAGCGCGGCCAGTGCCAGCCAGGGGGTGCGGCCCTCGCCGCGCACCAGCGCGTCCCCGCCGATCCAGGCGCCGAGCGCCAGCAGCAGCACGCCGCCCGCGATGCCGAAGGGCGAGCGGAAGACGCGGTCGGCGTAGGCGGGCTCGGTGGGCTCGGCGGGCTGGCGGGGGCTGCTCGTCATGGAGCCGATTCTGCCTCACCCGCGCACGCGTACGACGGGGACGTGAGCCAGACGACACGGCTCACCGGGAGCGGCCGATCAGGACGGCGGGGCCGACACCCGGGCGTGGCGCCGCGCGGACGACGGAGCGTGAGCGGGCTGCTCCGGCCCGGGGGTGTACAGGCCGCTACGCGCGTAGATATGCTCCCCTGGTGACCATGCCCACCACCCTCACCGCATTCGCTGACGTGACGGCGTCCGACAGCACACTGCGCCGCTTCCTCCACGGGCTGCCCGGCGTGGACGCCGTCGGCCTCGAAGCGCGCGCCGCGTCCCTCGGCACCCGCTCGATCAAGACGACCGCCAAGGCGTACGCCATCGACTTGGCCATCTCGATGATCGACCTGACGACGCTGGAAGGCGCGGACACCCCGGGCAAGGTCCGGGCGCTCGCCGCCAAGGCCGTCCACCCCGACCCGACCGACCGCACCAGCCCGACGACCGCCGCGGTCTGCGTCTACCCCGACATGGTGGCCACCGCCAAGGCCGCCCTCGCGGGCTCGGACGTCAAGGTCGCCTCCGTGGCCACCGCCTTCCCGGCGGGCCGCGCCGCGCTGGACGTGAAGCTCGCGGACACCCGCGACGCCGTCGCCGCGGGCGCGGACGAGATCGACATGGTGATCGACCGGGGCGCGTTCCTGGCCGGGGACTACCTGAAGGTCTACGAGGAGATCCGGGCCGTGAAGGAGGCCTCGGGCGCCGCCCGGCTGAAGGTCATCTTCGAGACCGGCGAGCTCTCCACGTACGACAACATCCGCCGCGCGTCCTGGCTCGGGATGATCGCGGGCGCCGACTTCATCAAGACCTCCACCGGCAAGGTCGCGGTCAACGCCACCCCGGCCAACACGCTGCTGATGCTCCAGGCCGTGCGCGACTTCCGCGAGGCCACCGGGGTGCAGGTCGGCGTGAAGCCCGCGGGCGGCATCCGCTCCACCAAGGACGCGGTGAAGTTCCTGGTCCTGGTCAACGAGACCGTGGGCGAGGACTGGCTGGACAACCACTGGTTCCGGTTCGGCGCCTCCAGCCTGCTGAACGACCTGCTGATGCAGCGTCAGAAGCTGGCCACCGGACGCTACTCCGGTCCCGACTACGTGACGGTGGACTGAGGCAGACATGGCATTCGAATACGCACCCGCTCCCGAGTCGCGCTCCGTCGTCGACATCGCCCCGTCCTACGGCCTGTTCATCGACGGCGAGTTCACCGAGGCGGCCGACGGCAAGGTCTTCAAGACCGTCTCCCCGTCCACCGAGGAGGTGCTCTCCGAGGTCGCCCGGGCCGGCGCCGAGGACGTGGACCGCGCGGTCGCGGCGGCCCGCAAGGCGTTCGAGAAGTGGTCGGCGCTGCCCGGCTCCGAGCGCGCCAAGTACCTGTTCCGCATCGCCCGGATCATCCAGGAGCGCAGCCGCGAGCTGGCCGTCCTGGAGACCCTGGACAACGGCAAGCCGATCAAGGAGACCCGCGACGCGGACCTCCCGCTGGTCGCCGCGCACTTCTTCTACTACGCGGGCTGGGCCGACAAGCTGGAGCACGCCGGCTTCGGCGCGGACCCGCGTCCGCTGGGCGTGGCCGGCCAGGTCATCCCGTGGAACTTCCCGCTGCTGATGCTGGCGTGGAAGATCGCCCCGGCGCTGGCGGCGGGCAACACCGTCGTCCTCAAGCCCGCCGAGACGACCCCGCTGTCCGCGCTGTTCTTCGCGGACGTCTGCCGCCAGGCGGGCCTGCCCAGGGGCGTCGTCAACATCCTGCCCGGTTACGGGGACGCGGGCGCCGCGCTCGTCGCCCACGAGGGCGTGGCGAAGGTCGCCTTCACCGGCTCCACCGCCGTCGGCAAGGAGATCGCCCGCACGCTCGCGGGCACCGACAAGCGCCTCACGCTGGAACTGGGCGGCAAGGGCGCCAACATCGTCTTCGACGACGCCCCGATCGACCAGGCCGTCGAGGGCATCGTCACGGGCATCTTCTTCAACCAGGGCCAGGTGTGCTGCGCGGGCAGCCGCCTGCTGGTGCAGGAGTCGGTCCAGGACGAGGTCCTCGACGCGCTCAAGCGGCGGCTCTCCACGCTGCGCCTGGGCGACCCGCTGGACAAGAACACCGACATCGGCGCGATCAACTCCGCCGAGCAGCTGGCCCGGATCACCGCACTGGCCGAGACGGGCGAGGCGGAGGGCGCCGAGCGCTGGTCGCCGGCCTGCGAACTGCCCTCCACCGGCTACTGGTTCGCCCCGACGCTGTTCACCAACGTCACCCAGGCGCACACCATCGCCCGCGACGAGATCTTCGGCCCGGTGCTGTCCGTGCTGTCGTTCCGCACGCCCGACGAGGCCGTCGCCAAGGCCAACAACAGCCAGTACGGCCTGTCCGCGGGCATCTGGACGGAGAAGGGCTCGCGCATCCTGGCGGTCGCGAACAAGCTCCGCGCCGGCGTCGTCTGGGCCAACACGTTCAACAAGTTCGACCCGACCTCGCCGTTCGGCGGTTACAAGGAGTCGGGCTTCGGCCGCGAGGGCGGTCGCCACGGCCTGGAGGCGTACCTCGATGTCCGATAAGACCGAGCAGCGACTGAGCGTTTTCAAGACCTACAAGCTGTACGTCGGGGGGAAGTTCCCCCGCTCCGAGAGCGGCCGGGTGTACGAGGTGAGCGACCACAAGGGCAACTGGCTGGCCAACGCCCCGCAGTCGTCCCGCAAGGACGCGCGCGACGCGGTCGTCGCGGCCCGCAAGGCCCAGGGCGGCTGGGCCGGCGCCACGGCCTACCTGCGCGGCCAGATCCTCTACCGCGTCGCGGAGATGCTGGAGGGCCGCCGGGAGCAGTTCGTCCGCGAGGTCGCCGAGGCCGAGGGCCTGTCCAAGTCCAAGGCGGCCGCGGTGGTGGACGCCGCGATCGACCGCTGGGTCTGGTACGCGGGCTGGACGGACAAGATCTCCCAGGTCGTGGGCGGCGCCAACCCGGTGGCGGGCCCGTTCTTCAACCTGTCCACCCCGGAGCCGACCGGCGTGGTCGCCGTGCTCGCCCCGCAGGACTCCTCGTTCCTCGGCCTGGTGTCGGTGATCGCCCCGGTGATCGCCACCGGCAACACCGCCGTGGTGGTCACCAGCGAGAAGGCCCCGCTGCCCGCGCTGTCCCTGGGAGAGGTGCTGGCCACCTCCGACCTGCCCGGCGGCGTGGTCAACCTGCTGTCCGGCGGGGCCGCGGAGATCGCCCCGTCGCTCGCCGCCCACCAGGACGTCAACGCGATCGACCTGACGGGCGCGGACGCCGGCCTGGCCCGCGACCTGGAGGTCGCGGCGGCCGACAACCTCAAGCGCGTCCTGCGTCCACAGCCTGTGGACTGGGCGGCCGACCCCGGCACCGGCCGCATGACCGCGTTCCTGGAGACCAAGACGGTCTGGCACCCGACCGGCTCGCTCGGCGCCTCCGGCTCCGCGTACTAGCCCACGCGGCAGGCCACGGGCCCCGGCCCCCGCACCAGCGCGGGGGCCGGGGCCCGTCGTCGTACCGCCGCTCAGCCCGGCAGCAGGCCCGTCGCCTTCCCGGCCAGCGGGAGGTCCGCCAGGGCCCCGCCGCGCGCCACCGGGCCGGTCACGGCCGCCGTGCTGACCGGCTTGAAGTCGGCGACCTGGGTGCCCACCGCGTTGTCCAGCGGGTCCACCCCGGTGCCCGCCAGCGGGTCCAGGCGGAGCCGCTTGGCCGGGGCGAGGCCGGCGGCCGTGGAGTGGCCCACCGCGCCGGTGAGCGGGCCGCCCGGGGTGGTGGGCAGTTCGCCGAGCGGGCTGTCCGGGCCGAGCACCGACAGCGGCTCGACCGGGGCGGCCTGCGCGGCCGCGGCGCCCGCGCCGAGCAGCGCGCCGGCGGCGCCGAGGGTGAGGCCCGCGCGCAGCAGGGCGGTCCTGGGGTGGCTGGAGGCGGCGTGACGTGCCATAGGAGTTCCGTTCTGTGCCTGGTCGTGTCCATGTCGCATGCGTAACGGTGTGCGTACGCAGAGTAGTTGAGGTGTGATGCTGGATACCAACGCGGCCCCGGAGTACTCCCCTTCCGGGGTCCATGCGTCACACTGGTGTCCCGTGAGCTCCCCACCGATACAGACCCGCGTCGTGCTGCTCGCGGGCCCCTCAGGCTCCGGAAAGTCCTCCCTCGCCGCCCTCGCCGGGCTGCCCGTGCTGCGGCTGGACGACTTCTACAAGGAGGCCGACGACCCCACGCTGCCGCTCGTCGAGGACAGCACGGACATCGACTGGGACTCTCCGCTGTCCTGGGACGGTGACGCGGCGGTCGCCGCGATCGAGGAGCTGTGCCGCACCGGCCGCACCGGCGTCCCGGTGTACGACATCGCCACCAGCTCGCGGGTGGGCAGCGAGGCGCTCGACATCGGGCGCACCCCGCTGTTCGTCGCCGAGGGCATCTTCGCGGCCGACGTCGTCGGCCGCTGCCAGGAGCGGGGCCTGCTGGCCGACGCGCTGTGCCTGCGCGGCCGCCCGTCCACCACGTTCCGCCGCCGGCTGCTGCGCGACCTGCGCGAGGGCCGCAAGTCGGTGCCGTTCCTGCTGCGCCGCGGCTGGCGCCTGATGCGCGCCGAGCGCTCCATCGTGGCCCGCCAGACCTCCCTGGGCGCCCACGCCTGCGGCAAGGAGGAGGCCCTGGGCCGCCTCGCCGCCGCCGCGGCGGGCCGCCACCGGGCCCCGGAACCGGCCTAGTACCCACGCGGACACGCACGAGGGGGGGCCGGGGGCTGGGGGGGTGCGGCGCCCCCCCCCAGGCGCGCC
>NZ_JBEOYE010000038.1:0-85646 GCF_040296945.1 Streptomyces sp. NPDC001941
CGGGGCATATCCCGCTCCGCGGGATATGCCCCGGCAAGCCGGGGCATAGAGCGCGAATTGCGCAAGCGCAATTCGGATTCCCGCGCAAGCGCGGGAATGGAATTCCGTAAACGGAATTCCGGACGGAATGCAATTCGCGCAAGCGCGAATTGGAGGCGACCGCGCAAGCGCGATCACCCAGGCTGGCTACGAAGGGGAGGTGCATCGTGCGCGGGACTGTGTAGGGCTTGGGTTTCCCAGCCGTCACCTCTGCAACGAGGGTGACGAACTGTCGGTCCGATCGGGTGCCGGCCTCACCGCAGTGACGGGCTCCGCTGCGCTCCACCCGAACCGCTCCCCACCCTCGAAACCGGATGATCGCGTTCGCTGACGCCCCGCTATCATACCCCATGAACTGTGCGCGTAGGGCGGCATTCGGCCAAGTATCAGCCTACAGGGCGAACCTGTCGTACGGGTGATGCATCACGGATGCTAGATGTGTAGAGTCTGGTACCAGACATCACCACCCCCGCCCGCCAGTCACCGCGCCAGACTCTCATTTCTATTACGCGCCGCATTCCGCGAAAAGGAGAACACGGGAATGGCCGTGAAACTGCGTGAACACCAGATTGAGGCCGTCTCCGCCATCGTGCGCGGCCTCGACATCCCGCCGGGCGGAATTCCCTCGAATGGCTTGCGCGGGCAGGTGCACGCCGCGTGCGGAACGGGAAAAACCATCATCGCGGCGGCTTCCGCGAAAAGGATCGTGCCCAGGGGGCGCATCCTCGTGGTGGTGCCGACTCTGGATCTCCTGGCGCAGACCGTGAAGGCGTGGAGCGGCGTCGGACCTGCGGGGCCGGCTGTCATGGTGTGTTCGCCGCTGGACGACCCGGAGCTGTGGCACCTGGGAGTACGGTCCACGACCAACCCCGTGCAGTTGGCGCTGTGGCACAAGGCGGGGCCGGTGACCATCTACGCCACCTACGCCTCGCTGGGCGTGCTCGTGGAAGCCTTCGAGGGCGCCTACGGGCAGAAGCTCGCCCCGGTGGACCTGGCGGTGGTCGATGAGGCGCACCGGACGTCGGGCTCGATGGGGAAGGCGTGGGCGGACATCCACGCCCAGTCGAAGATCCCCGCGCGTCGCCGTCTGTACCTGACGGCGACGCCCCGGATCTGGCAGGAGCGGCCTGCGCACTGGGAGGTCGCGCAAGGGGTGCGGGACCCGTTGCCGCAGGAGATGGCGGCGTCCATGGACGATGAGGCCGTGTTCGGGCCAGTGCTCTACAAGTTGTCTCTGGCCTCAGCGGTGTCGCGCAAGCTGCTGGCGCGGTACCAGATCATCGTCCTGGAGCTGAAGGACCCCGTCGTGACGCCCGAGCGGCTGGCCGGAGAGGACCGGCACGGCGAGGAAGTCCGCGGGCAGCGCCTGGGCGCCCTCCAGGCCGCTCTGCTGCACACCATGGAACAGCACAACCTGCAGACGTGCATCACCTTCCACCACCGGACCATAGAGGCCCAGGCGTACGCGGAGGGCCTGGAGCGCGTGGCCAAGCGGTTGCACGCCGACCAGCCGGAGAAGTACCCGTCGGAGGTCTGGGCGGACTGGCTGTGCGGCGAGCACGTGCCGGAGCGCCGGCGGGACGTGCTGGGCCAGTTCGGGACCACCGCCCGGCGGGCGGTGCTCTCCAACTGCCGTGTCCTGGGGGAAGGCGTGGACATCCGGGCCGTCGACTCCGTGGCGCTCCTGGATCCCAAGGGCGCGCCGCACGACATCGTCCAGGCCATCGGGCGGGCGCTGCGTCAGAAGCCCGGAGAGGGCAAGCTCGCCTCGTTGATCGTGCCGGTGTTCCTCCAGCCTGACGAGGAGCCGGAGGACATGTTCACCTCCGGTTCGTACCGGCCGTTGGTGAAGGTGCTGGAAGGTCTGCGGGCCCATGACGAAGAGGCCGTGGAGTTGCTGGCCATTCCGCAGGAGCCTCAGAAGAACGTCGTGGAACCCTCTGAATACATCGGTATGGCGCCCGGTGATAACGAGGAAGAATCCCGGTTGCTGCTTCGCTTTGCGGCTCCGCGTGATCCGGTGATGGTCGCGAACTGGGTGTCCTTCAACGTGATCGACACCGAGCGGCAGGACTGGGCGCGGGGCTGGGCGAAGCTCAAGGCGTACGCCGAGCGCGAGGGTCATGCCCGGGTGCCGTACGAGCACAAGGAGGGCGCCTTTCCGCTCGGTCAGTGGGTGGCGGAGCAGCGGCGGGCGTACGGGGCCGGGCAGATGAACGGCCGGCGGGCGCAGCGGCTGGAGAAGCTGGGCATGGCCTGGTCTGCGGCCGACGCGCGGTTCCAGGAGAACTTGGCGGCGGCCCGGGTCTACTACCAGGAGCACTGGACGCTGTGCGCGCCCCGGTTGGCGGCCGCGCTCGACAAGCCGATCGGGCAGTGGCTGTCCAACCTGCGCCGTCCCGGTGCACTGGACGGACACCCGGAGTGGGAGGCGGCGCTCTTGGCCGTGGACGAGGACTGGAACCCCTCGTGGCCTGCGGAGTGGCAGCGGTACTACGCCGCGCTGCGCGAGCTCGTGCGCGACGAGGACGGCGCGGACCAGGTGCTGCCTGGCTTCACCGTGCACGGCATGGACGTCGGCAAGTGGCTGGCCCGGCAGCGCAAGCGCGAGGTGTGGGCGGCCTTGGCCGACGAGCAGCGCGAGCGCCTGGAGGCCCTCGGCGTCACCGTGAGCGCTGCGGACTTGGCCCCGCCGGAGCCGGACGTGTCCGCGAAGCCGTCCACGGTGCCCGTGGGCGCCTTCGAGAGGGGCGTTGCGGCCCTGGCGCAGTACAAGGCGCGTACGGGCTCGGTGACGGTGCCCAGGGCCCACGTAGAGACGTTGGAAGGCGGCATCGAGGTGAAGCTCGGGGTGTTCCTGAGTAACACCAAGACCCGGCGCGCGAAGCTGACCGCCGACAAGCTCGCCACACTGGCCGGGCTGGGGCTGGAGTGGGCGGTATGAGCGAGCCGGAGGTCGTCGGGGAGCTCCGGCCGCTGCGTGGCAGCGACGGGCAGGTGTACTTCCGGGGCGGCGACGTCGCCGCGCTGCTGCGCTCCGTCGCCGCGGCCTGGAGCGAGTGCGCGGCCGGGGACGCCCCGCTGTGGGCGCCCGCCGACCGCGAGCCGGTCCTCCTGGACGCGGACACCGTCCGGGCCCTGGCCTCGAACCTGGCGGGGCAGGCGGACCAGATCGACGTGCAGTCCATCGCCCTGACCACCAGCGGAGTCGGCCCGGAGACAGCACCGTCGCCGAAGCCCTCCGAGCTGGTGGCGGGAGACGAGGCAGAGAAGGCCCTCGCCGCTCTGCTGTCCGACCGCGGGGTGCAGGAGGCGCGGGCCCGGGTGGAGGGCGCGGAGAGGGAGCTCGGCGTTGAGCTCTCCGCTCGTCTGCAGCCGTTCCAGGACCGCTACGACCAGGCGGTGCGCGAGGGTGACGCGTCCCGGCTCGTGGGAGGCTGCGCGGGCAAGCACGGCCGCTGGGGGCGGATCTGTGTCCTGCCCGACGGGCACGAGACCTCGATGGACGAACCGCACTGGGGCCGCAACCGTGAGGGCCAGCCGATCGCGTGGGCGGGCAGCGCACCCGACGACTGGTGATCCACAGAGACCGTGGCACCGGCCCCATGCCCTACACGTACTGGAGAGCGAGGGCCGCAGGTCCTGAGGTGCGGCTTCACACTGGAGTGCGTGTAGCGACTGGAGCGCTCCGTCAGGACCGGCTCCACGGATACCGCGTGTGGTGCCGCGAGGTCCGCATGCTGAGGTCGGTTGTGCCTCATGCGTCGGGCATCAAGTCCTCGGCGTGGAAAAGCTCGAGGGTGCGTTCGGCCCGGGGGTCGAAGACATGGGGAGCGAGGGACATCTGTCCGGGGACCGGCACGCTGGGGACCTGTCCTGTACCGGTGCAGGAGGTGAGCCGGTCGGCCCCGCGAAGGCCCTCAGGCGGGTCATGCCGGTGCAGACGGCCGCCGACGACCGCGACGTCGCGGCCGCAGATGTGACAGTCCCGCCGGGGCGCTCGTGAGCTCATACCCGTGCACCCTAGCCGCGCGCGGTGGCTGAGACCGTCGAGCTCGTGTCAGGTTTCTGGGGCGGGTTCTTCTTACTGCCCGCGGCTCTTTCGCCAGACGGGGTTCACGTACAACTTCTCTCCGGCATGCTGCCAATGGCCGGCGACAACTTCGTGGCCGCGCGTCGTAGTCGGGAGGGATTGTGGGAACAGACTGGGACTGGACCGATCGGAAGTTCGGGCTGGCGCACCAAGGGCGATCGGGGGTGCTGCTCGAGGACGGCACCGAGCCAGGCCCTGCCCTCTTCGCTTCCAGCGATGGCCCCTCCGTGCATCGGTCATACCGGTGGCAGGACCATGACGGCAGGTTCGGCAACCCCCAGGCCGCAGCCTTACGAGGTGCCTGTTCCTGCGGCTGGCGCGGCGAGAACCGCTATCCGCTGGCCTGGTCGACGGAAGACGGTGAAGCCTGGGTGGAGAACGCGCCGAGCAGTGACTGCCAGCGGGACTGGAGTGCTCACCTGGAGCAGGTGGAAGCCGCCTCCGTGCAGGTGCCCGACAAGCTGGAGAAGCGTGCCGAGAAGCTGGTCAGGCGGCTGGAAGAGCTCTCAGTTGACGAGCCTCTCGCCGTCTTGAAGGTCCTGGACCGCCTGGAGCGACAGCTGAAGGAAGTCCGCCAGGACACGGCGTACCAGGTGTTGTGCGAGCAGAAGGATCAGGAGGAGGGACGGTCCTGGGAAGAGATCGCAGCCGCCCTGGCGCTGCCGGTCGACGAAGTCCAGTCGAGGCTCTTGCGCTATCAGCGCGAGGTCTGACACCCGTCTCAGCCGCAAGCGAGGCCAGTGCGAGGCATGCCGGGGGCGGGCGCACGGGGCGACCCGGGACCTTCACTGTCCGGGCCAGCGGCACTGCTCCCAGGGCCGATGCGCCGGGGGTGGCGCAGTGGGGCATCACCGCGGCATCCGCGCAGGCCCCCCGGGGGGTCATCCGGGGGAACTACGCGGTTGCCGGGGCAGGTTCGGTGAGGCGGTCCAGGCGGGTGTAGAGGGCTCGTACGAGGCGGGCGCGGTTCTGGACGCAGTGGGCGGTGCCCTTCAGGGGCGCGGCCAGGCGGCCGTCGGCTTCGCTGAGGATGATTTCGGCGAGGGCGCCGCGGCCGTCATTCTTGGGCAGGGCGGCGGCGAGACGCCGGACATCGGCGGCCACCGCGCGGGCGTGTCCGGTGAGCTGGAGGGCGATCTGCTCGTAGTCGCGGGGCGCGAGGTCCGGGTCCTTCCACGCGAGGACGGCGGTGACGAGGGCCTCGTGTGGGGCACGGTCCAGGGGCAGTTCGTCGTCCAGCAGGCCCTCGGGATCGTGGAGCACGGCGTAGGCCCCGCTCATCGCAGGCCCGCCGCGTCGTCGTCTTGGCCGTGGTCGCCGGTGTCGGCGGCCGGGGCCGGGTCGGCGAGGAAGCGTGCGTAGCCGCGTACGGCGTGCTCCAGCAGTGCGGGTGAAGGCCGGCCGAAGTCGGGCCGCTGGAGGCCGGGTTCGTCGGGCGCGGGGCCGCTGGGTGTGCGGGCGCTCATGGGCACCGCCTCCGTGTGCTGGGTGCGTGGCGTTGGTGTCGTTCGACGCTACGGAGGCTCCGGCTCGGTCCTCAACGAGATTGCGGGATATTGCGGAACTTCACTCCAGCGCGTCCATCGCGGTCTGGATGAGGGCGCGGGCGGCGTCGCCGTAGACGGCCATCTCCGCGAGGCCGGTGAACGCCTTGAGGTAGTCGGCGATCTCGCGGGGCTGGGTCACCTTGATCTCCGCCGTGAGCGTCTCCACGACGGCGCTGGTGTCGTCGTGGACGTAGAAGGCCTCCAGTGGCCAGACGGTGCGCTGCGCGGTGAAGGGGATGATGCCGAGTGAGAGGGAGGCGAGCGGCATCACGGCCAGGAGGTGGCGCAGCTGGCCGCGCATGGCGTCGGGGTCGGCGGTGCGAAAGCGCAGGACGGACTCTTCCATGAGGACGACGTAGGTGTGACCGCCTTCGTAGAGGAAGCGGGAGCGGGCGACGCGGGCGGCGACGGCTTCGGCGACGTCGTCGGGGGTGCCCTGGAAGCGGGTGATCTGCTGCATGAGGGCGGTCGCGAAGGCCGGGGTCTGCAGGAAGCCGGGTGGCAGGGTGGAGAGGTAGACGCGGCAGTGGCGGGTCTTCTCGTGCAGGTCGTACCAGTCCTGCTGGACCTGGCGCATGCCGTTGCGGTGCAGGCGGCGCCACTCCATGTACATGGAGTCCACGGCGCGGGCGGTGGCGATGAGGTCCTCGGCCTGCTCGTTGGCGCCGCACGCCGCACACCAGGTGCGGATGTCGGCATCGGAGGGCAGGACCGCGCCTTTTTGGATGCGGGTGGTTTTCGCGGGGTGCCAGCCGCACCGGGCGGAGAGGTCCTTCCCGGTGAGGCCGGCGTCCTTGCGCAGGTGCAGCAGCCGTACGGCGAGCGCCTCACGGGCCCCTTGAGCGCTGGAGGACGGGGAGGCGTTCGTCATGAGGTGGATGGTCCCTGGGGGTGCGCGTCGGTCAGATGCGGTAGTCGGCGTGCTCGGTGGCCAGCTCCCACACCGTGCGGAACGCCTCGGAGCACAGCTTGACGGCCTGCGGGTCCTCGGTGTGGTCGGGCTCCAGGGCCTCGCCGTCACCGGAGAAGACGTTGAAGCGTACGAGCCGGTCGTCGATGAGCCAGAAGTCGTTGCCCGGCAGGGCCAGCGTGGAGGCACGGCGCCGGGACAGCCAGCGGACCTGCTCGCCGGCACGGAGGTTGGCATCGGTGATGGCGTGCTCGAAACGGACGTAGTCGGTGACGGGCTCGGACACGACCCGGGCACGGCGGACCTTCACCCCGCGGGCGACGGTGCGCTCCACCAGCGGCAGCCACCCGCTCCAGTACGCCGAGTCGTCCGCCGGCACGCTCCCCTCGCGCAGGAAGGCGTCGTAGACCTCCCGCTCCTCCCCCACCGCGTACACGTCACGAAGCTCCAGGTGCAGGGCATGACGGTGGGCGGAGTCGAGCAGGTCCTCAAAGCTGGGCACGGGCGGCTTCTGCGGCATCGCATGCCTTCCTGATCTGTTCCACCATCCGCACCGACAGCCGGATCACGCCCTCGTCGTCCGCCGGCGGGCTGTCGTGGCCGCACACGGCCCGGGTCGCCGCATCGGCGAGCTTGCCCTGCAACACCAGCTCCGGCCCCTCCGCGGCCTGGGTGTCCACCCACACCGCAGGACAGTTCCCGCCACCCGAGTTCGGGTCCGTGCCGAAGAAAAGTAACGCCATGATCGCCTCCGAAGACAGGCCAGTTGCGGATTGTTGCGCAATGACCGTCCCGCAGGCCGGATCCGGCGTCAAGGGCGTCCCACACAGTCGGGGCGGTGGCGCGAGGAGCAGCGGCATCTGGTCCGTGCGGGTGACCAGGGAGCGCAGCTCCAGAGACAGAAGCCTCGGCCCGCCTACCGTGCGGCCATGGATTCCACTGCGATGCCCGAGCCGCTGCGCCGGGCGGTTCACCAACTGGTTGCCGAGACGGTGCAGAACTGCCAGGACGTGTTGGCCTACACCGAGCGCTTCGCTGCCCGCGACTGGAAGCGAATGACGCTGTACCGCTCCACCGATGCCGCAGACACCATGAACATGGCCGCCATGCTGATCGCCGCGCACTGCCAGCGCGCGGGCATGCCCGCTCACACCCTGGAGAGATACCTGCAGGTCGGGCAGCAGGAACTGCGGTCGGCGGCACCCTTGGAGAGGGACCGTGCCTACACGGCTGGCCTGGCTGGCGAGCCACTGTCGTACGTGGAGATGCGGGCGCCCTCGAACCGGATGCAGCACAGCTTGGGCCAAGAGCAAGCGGAGGAGGCCCAGCTCCCTGTTGAAGAACCTCTGCTGTTGTTCACCGAGGCGTGCCTGCATGGACTGCGAGCCAGGCTGAGCGAAGACCTCGACTCGCTGGATGACTACCTGCCGCCGCAGATGGCAAGGATGGCCCGCCGGGTCGCAGAAGCTCTTGAAATGCCGGAGCTGGCCACCATGTGAGCCCACGGGAGGGTGGGACGCTGGCGATCGGCGTCGCACCCTCCCGTTAGCTGCTGGCGCGCTCGTAGCTGACGGTGGCTTCGCCCAAGCGCGCTTGAGCTGGGCAGGTACCACTGTTGGATGTGGCCAGGAAGGTCATGGCTGATCCCCTGGAGACCGTGTGCCAAGAGCAGCTACTGCATGAACGCGGCGAGGGCCTGCTCGGCCATCTGGATGCCCTGCGTTGCCGCCATGGTGGTGGCGGCCTCCAGGAGCTTGTCCTTGATCTGGGTGGCGAACTGGCGCAGCTGGCCGGGCTCGGGGCTGGCGGAGGTCGCCTCGGTGTGGAGGTCTTGGGCGACGCGCTCCAGCTCGACGCGGTCTTCGTCGGTCAGGCCCAGGATGGGACTGACCTGACCGACGTACCCAGCGAGCTGGGCGAACAGCGTGGGGTCGATGCCGTCGGCGTTGTTCTGCGTGAAGTTCTGCTGCTCACCGATGATGACGCCCTTGGCGTTCGGCAGGTAGGTGTTGTACGTGGTACCGGGGCGGGGCTGGTTCACGTGGTCCTGCACGCTTCCTCCAGTCAGAGCGCAGCGGGCGCCCTGGGGTGTGATGGCGACCGTGGGGGGCTCGGTGTCGATGTGCTCGATCAGCTCGTGCTCTGCCAGGTAAGCGAGCGCTTCGTACAGCTCGGTGCCGGTGATCTCGGACCCGGCGAAGTAGGAGGCGGGCGTGGCAAGGAACAGCGCCGGATTGATGGGCTTCTGATCCCCGGCGGTGTCGAACAGCCAGCGGTGGAAGGCGTCCATGGTGTGGCGCAGACGGGCGGCACGGTCCAGGCGCAGCTTCTTCAGCCGGTAGATCGCGGCGCGTCCCGCGTCGGTGAGATAGACATCCGGTGCATCACCGCTGAAGGCGCGGGAGAGCTGAACGTAGTCCCGCTGTTCCAGCTCGAAGGCCAGCACAGACGCGTCCTCGTCGTTCAGCTGCTGCTCCTCGATGAAGCGGCTCACCCTGATGTAGTGCGACGGATTCTGTCGTGCCTGCTCATCCAGCCACAGCAGCAGTCGCGCCAAGTGGCCGCTGATCGCGGTCTCGTCGCCACCGGGAACAACGGTGCTCATGGTGTTGATCGGAGCGGACAGGCGTAGAGGGTTCCGTCGCTGAGCACGTTCCAGGCTCTTTTTGTGCTCGTTGACCAGGTCCCTGGCCCACTTGTCGATCTCACGCCTGTTGATGCCATCATGGGCCACGTTGCCCTCCTGTCGCAGGTACCTCAGCCAAGGGTACGGACCGGGTCTGACAACGGGCCTTGCGATTACCGGCTTTGAAGGGGCACCCGCCATGCTGGTGCGCGCCCCTTCGCCGACAGCCGAGACCGTGCTCGGTCAGTTCTCCGGGTCCTGCGGGTCGGTGAGCCAGTTGATGACGTCGGCGTCGGTCATCCAAATGCCCTGCGTCTCGTGGACCTCGCCGTGCTGGATGACGTGGCCGCGACCGTGGTGCTTGCCCGGCGTCGGCGCGGGGCCGGCGAGCGGGGCGAGGCGCTGCCAGGTGGTGGCCGTGACCCGGGCCAGGATGACCGTGCCGAACAGCTCGTGCGGCGCCGCCCCCAGGACGTTGCTGGCGGGCGTGCCGTCGAGAAGGACGTGCACGCGGGCCGCGCGCCCGCTCCACAGCGCGGCCTCGAGGGCGGTGACGGCCGGGGACGTACGCGGGTCGTCCGTGTCGCGGATGGTCTCCCAGTGACGGGTGAGCTGGTGCAGCGTGCTGTTGGTGCTGTCCATGGAGACGATGAGCCGGGGCGTGGCGGCGAGCTGGGTGTCGGGGAGGTCGAGGCGGCGCGACAGCTCGTCTCCGAGGCCGACCAGGGCGTCGTGGATGCCGACGGTGTTCCCGCGGTGGGTCACCGCCGGCAGGTCCTTCGCCCACCGGTGGGAGACTCGGGGGTCGAGGACCAGGGCGTGGGCTCCCTGGTGGAGGAACTGGGCGGTCAGGGAGCGCAGCACGGTGGTGCTGCCGCCGCCGGTGGCGGTGCTGACCAGGACGTGCGGGGCTTCGGCGTCCAGGTCGACGGCGACGGCGCGGCCATCGGTGCTGACGCCGATGAGGACGGTTCCCTCGGGCAGGGCCTCTATCTGCTCGCGCAGGCCGGGGTCGGTGAAGCTGAGCATCGTCGGGAGCGCGGTCTTGGTCATGGCGGGGTGTTCCTGTTCTGTGCGGTGCCTGGTGAACCGGGTGTTCTCCAGGGCTGGGGGATCGTGTCGGCGGAAGCGGACAGGTCCGGATCGGCGGGTGGCGGGCGGGACTTGCGGCCCGCGCGGTCCGCTTTGTCAGTCGAGGTCGGTGGTGCCGGTGGCGGCGCGGGGGCGGTTGCGGGCCCACTTCTTGAGGTCGCTTGCGCGGTAGAGGAGTTCGGCGCCGCGCTTGGCGGCCGGGGCGGGGAAGGCGGGGTCGTTGGCGCGGGCGAAGCGCAGCGCGGCCAGGGTGATGCCGGGCAGGTGGTGTTCGGCGGCCTGGCGCAGCCCCACCACCTGGTCGTCGTCGGCCGGGGCTGCGGTCGCAGGCGCCGTCGTGGGCGGCGTGGCGGGGGCCGTGAGGCTGCCCGGGATGGCGGCCGGGGTCGGGGTGAGGTTCCAGGCGTCGGCGAGCTCGTCGTGGTCGGCGGGCGGTATGGCGGTGGTCGGCTGGTCGGGGGCGGGCATGGCCCAGGGGTCGTCGAGGGAGTCGGCGGCGGGCTTCTGCAGCTGCGCCGGTCCCGGCTGGGCCTCGGCGGTGGCCGGGGCCGGGTTGCCGCTGGTGGCCCACTGGCGGGCTTCGGCCTCGGTGAAGAACAGCACCTGCGTCTCGCGGGCGGAGCCGCCGGAGACGACCTGGGCGCGGCCGGGGTGCTTGGTGGACTTCGGTGCGGGGTGGACTTCGGGGGCGAGCATCCGCCAGGCGTTGACGCTGTAGCGGGCCAGGATGCGGGTGGAGAACTGCTCGCGGACCTCCGGGCCGCCCAGCGCGCGGGCGGTCGCGGACTGCGCGACCAGGAGGACGTGCATGCGTAGCTGGCGGCCCATGTAGAGGATCTCGTTGAGGGCGTCGACGGCCGGGGAGATCTTCGGGTCTCCGGACTCGCGGGTCTTCTCCCAGTAGCGGGCCAGCTGCCGCATGGTGGCGTTGATCTCTTCGAGGAGGATCAGGTTGCGCGGGCCGATGGCCTTGGGGTCGGCGTCGATGCCGAGGGCGTCGGCGACCCGGGTACGGCGCCGGCCTTCGGTGCCGAGGGCGATGAGCTGGTCGTGGATGTCGGCGATGTCGGCGCAGTAGGTGACGCCGGGCAGGCCGCGGGCCCACGGGTGGGAGATCCGCTTGGTGTCCAGGACGAAGGCGCGGGCGCCGTGGTGGAGCATCTGGCAGGCGATGGCGCGCAGGGTCACCGACTTGCCGCCGCCGGTGGAGGCGTTGATGAGGATGTGCGGGGACTCGGCGTCGAGGTCCACCGTGACGACCTGGCCGCCGGCGCCGAGCCCGATGACGGGGGCGGACTCCTTCGCCGCGGCCACGAGTTCTCGCGTCCTGGGGTCCTTGAAGACGGCCCGGGCCGGGGGCTTGCGGGTCTTCTTCACCTGCACGTACGGGCGGCGGCCCTCGGGGTGCCAGGAAAACGACACGCCCTGCAGCGCGAGCTTCTGCACGATGACGTCGGCGACCACCTCGCGGGAGAAGCCGAGCTGGCGCGGCAGGTCGATGCGGATCTCCGCATCGTCGTCGGAGAAGTTCTTCGGGATGTGCAGGTAGCGACGCGGGTCGGTCTGCTCCGCCAGGCCCAGCGGGCGGTGGAGCGCGTCGTGCAGCGGGAGCACCCACTCGCGCATCAGCTCCCGGCGCTCGCGGGTCCACGCGAGGTAGGCGGCGCTCCCCACGACCCCGGTCGACGCAGCGGCGATCCCGCCCGTCTCCAACGCGGCCAGCACCTCCTGACGGTGCTCCCACACCTCCTGGCCGGTCGCCGCGGTGATGTCGAAGCGGTAGGAAGCCTGGAAAGTGACACCGGAGACGGCGGCCCCCAGCACGGTACGGAAGGACGATCGGCGCCAGCCGGGCAGGTAGGACCAGCGCCGGACCCGGCCCTCCACCCCCGGCAGGACCCGCGTGCCCGTACGCCAGAACGTGGCATCCGTACGCCGCACCCCGTCCAGGTCCCGGCCGGCCAGGAACCGGCCGATCCAGAACGCCACGGAACCGGCGTCCTCCTCCAGCTGCTTGTCGAACTTCGTCTGCCCCACGGCGTGCCCTCCCGGTCGGTGTGCGTCCGGGCACTTCACACCCGAAAGCGGACACCTCCTGGATAGGGCCGTCAGCCTGTGGACAGAGCGCGGCGAAAAGTGGGCCCTGAGCTGCGATCTGTGGACGACTTTCCGGTCCGAAAATCCGCAGACGCCCCGACTGTGAGCCGCGGTCGGTACAACGGTGAGGAGAGATCAACCTGGGAGGGGCTGCATGACCGAACACGACGACGAAGCGCCCGAGTTCAAGGCAGCGGTGGAGCGCGCGAAGCAGTACGAGGCGATGGCCGCCCGATACGTCAAGAAGGCGTTGGCGGGCGAGGCGGGCGCGGCGCAGATGGCGCAGACGTTCGCGTCGTTGGCGGCCGCTGCCCGGATGGAGCGCCTGGACTGGCGTATGCGGGTGCTGGGCGACCAGCTCGGGGACGTGAAGAAGGCGATGGACGGTCTTCGCCGCAAACTGCCCGAGCGGTGACGTCCATAGAGTTCGACCACATCACGACCCCTGACCGCCCCCTGTGGGCCGTACGGGTGACTGTGCTGGTCAACAGGGGTGCGAGGGCCGGACGATGGGGGCTATGAGTACAGACGAGCCTGTTGTTCCGCCGACCGACTTCCAGCCGGGTGACTCCCTTACCGGCTCCGCCTGGCCGGGCATCCTGGTCACGGCCTTGCCCCTCGCCACGGCGGTCACGGTGGCCGGGCGAGTGGCGAAGGCGCACATCGAGCAGCGCGGCGCGACGGAGCGGACGGCCATTGAGCAGCGTGGCGAGACGCAGCGCGCGGTCATTGCTGCCGAGGTCGAGCGTGAGCGGATCCGCCGGCCTCAGCTTCCGGCCGGCGACGGCGACGCCGCCTGACCGCTCCGGACCCCTGCGGCCGCAGCTACTCGGTGGTGTGCTCGGGGTCTGGCAGCTGCGGCGGGAAATGCCTCTCCAGGATTTCCGCCCACCGGTGCAGGACCACGACGCCGGTGGTGTCAGCCTGTGCCTGGACCAGTTCGGTCAGTGCGTCGACGAACGGCTGGGCAGGCGTCCCGGACGGCAGCCCGGCGGCAGCCTGCTTCAGGCGTTCGTGCGCGGCCGGGAAAACGCCCCTGGCCCATCCTTCCTCTTCCTTGATGCGCCGGGAGCCAGCCTCGAAGTCGATCTGCATGATGGTCCACTGCGGGCAGTCGGGCGTGTGCCACATCTGGATCGGCAGGCCCACTCCGACGCAGGCGTTCTCCGGACCCGGGCCCGCCTGGCAGTCCGGGCACAGCTCGCCTTCCGTCTTCGCGAAGCCCTCCATCGCGTACTCCCCTCACCTGGAAGACCACGAGCCTGCCACGGACAATCACCTGCTGAACAGGTCTCTTCCGGGATGGCGTCCAGCTTGGTGAACTGGAGGGGCGGCCCGGTGGTACTGCTCCCGAAGCCGTCACAAGCTGTGGGCACCGGGCCTGACCACGCGCACCCATGCCGGCGCGGGCTGAAGCCGACCTTACCGAGGCACGCCGGACGCTGCCCGGCGGCCCGCGTTCCCGCCCCACGCGCTCGTGGGTCTGGTAGAGAGGCGAGGCGCTGGGCGGTGCATGCCTGCGGCCGGGGCGCTGCGCGCCTGGTGGAGAAGGGGGCAGACGCGCACGGATCGTCTGCTCCCGCGCGAAGGGGGCCCGTAGGCAGGCGATACCTCTTGCCTGTCCCGGGTCAGCGGCCGAACTCTGTCCACAGGGCGGCGAGTCGAGGGTGGTGTTGAGGCCGCCGCGGTCAGCGAGGCGGCCCGACCACGAGGAGTCAGCCATGCCCGAGAACACCGTCATCGCCCCGCTGCCGCCGATGGAGCCGGACGACGTCGCCTACGCCTTCGCCTACATCCGCTCGTTGCAGGCCGACGACATCAACGCCGCCTGCGCGATCGCCGGCGAGGCGGGAGCCGAGCTGCACCGGCTGCTCCTGGACGTCGCCGCGCGCGTCGTCATCCCCGTCACCGCCGTGGACCAGCACGACGGGGAGCCGTGCACGCACTCCTTCCTCGCCGCGGCGCTGGGGCGGCTGCTGCTGGAGCTGCTGAGCGAGGGCGAATGCCTGGCCGGTGCGCCGGGCATCGCCGAGACCATCACCCTCTTCTCTCAGAACATCCTCACCGACGAGGACGGCGACGTCGCCGACACCCTGCGGCAGCTGGAGGGCGCGGTGCTGCAGGCCGGGAGTGTGGGCCCGGCCACCGCGAGCCGCGCCCCCGGGACGGTGTGACAGCTCCGGGCAGGTGGCACCGTACGGCGGTCCCAGGATTCAGGGTGTGCCGCCGTAGCAGTTGAAGCCACGCCACGCCCCCCGAACCGGCGGTCGGGGGGCGGGGTGCCGGGGAGCGGGTCGTGCAGCGCCCACCCGGCCAGCCCCCGCCACCACCGGCAGCGGAAGGCCTGCGCCACCTGGCAGTTCGGCCTCTCCCGCCGGGCGGGCGGACACGTAGGGGCTCTTCTGCCCGGCGGGCGTCAGGCGCAGGGCAGTCGGACAGGCGCAGTCCAGTCGATGCGCACCCCGCGGCGGATCAGCGCGGTGATGCTGTCGACCTGACAGGCGGGAGGCTGCTCCCGTGTGAAGTGGCGCAGTGCCCGGTGCACGCCGTCCCGCAGTTGGCCGTCGGTCAGCGTCGGCGCCTGTTCCTGGAGCTTCCTGAGGATCTGGGCGGCGCGGGCCGCTCGGGACAGTGCGGCGTCGGCGAGCGGTCCTTCGGCGAAGCCATCACGTACGGACAGGCCGGGCTCGATGAAGGTCATAGTGTTGGTTCCCTTCTGCCCGGCCACGCTGGGCTCCCGGTTGGAGACGCGGTCGCGGGACCAGGCGGGCGGGAACGTAGAACAGCCGGTTCGCTTGTGTCGCGTCCTGGTCGCCGGCCGCGGACCGGAGAGGACCTCTCGCCCACGGCTACTGCGTGGGAAAGAGGTGTCCGTGCCGAAAGCAGGCTTGCCCACCGGGGCTGACCAGCAACAACGAGGCGTGTCCTATTTGTCGGGCTCCCACTCCCGGTCACACCTCCGGTCCCCCGCCGGAGGCAACCGTGTAACCACCTCTGCAGCCTCCCTGCGGTACAACCCTGACCGCGCCTCCTACCGGCTGTTGCGATGGTCGTAGACCGCGAGCCCCAGATCACTCATCGCCTGCGCCGCCTCTGCTTCGTCCTGCCCCTGGTCGATGGCCTCCAGGGCCGCGGCTGCCGATACCCGGATCCGGCGCGGCAGGCCCTCGTACGCGGAGAGCCGGTAGGCCACCGTCCGGCGGGCGGTGATCTCAGCAGAGCTGACCCCGCCAGGCTCCAGGGGGAACACCGCGGCCTGGTACATGCACAGGCCGGCCACCAAATTGTCGGCGAGAGCCTCCCCCTCTCCGTCGGCCGGCCGGGGGACCTCCCGGGCGGGTCGGAGCAGTTCCTCGAAGAAGCCGACGATCTGGCGGCGCGAGAGCAGCGCCCAGGTTCCCGCGCCGAGCCCGCCGGCCCCGGCAAAGGCCAGCGACAGCAGGTGGCCGGACAGCGCCACGCCGAGTACGGCCCCAGCGAGCGCTCCGGCCACCGCCACCAAGAAAGCGATCATGAGGTGCAGGCGGAGGGGAAGCGGCGGCGTCATGGCCAGCAGTATGCCCAGGGCGACCGACAGGGCGGGAGAGCCGCAGAGCCAGCCCCGGCCAGGCCTACTGGGCAAGCCTGGCTGACGGTGGGCTTGCCCAGTGGGCCTGCGGCTTGCCCCGTAGTCGTTGGCCGGTCACGGGGCAGGGCCGACGTGGCCGAACTGCCGTTCCACACCGGTCAAGTGGCATGTCAGAGCTGTGACCGGTCCATGCAACTGCCCGCCCACCGGTCACCGGTCACCGGTCACCGGTCACCGGTCACCGGCCATCGGCCATCGGCCATCGGCCATCGGCCAGCAGCAGCCTCGCCACCAGCCTCCAGGCCGAGGCCATGACCGATACCGCCCCTGCACGGCCAGGGGTGGGCAAGCCAGCGACCCACGCGGCTTGCCCAGGGCCTCCTTGGGCTTGCCCACTCCCCCAGACCGCCTCGTGACGGCCGTGCGCGCCGGGTCTCCCCGGACGGTCACCGCGGTCGGCTGGGGTCCTGGCCGTGTCCGTGCTGCTGGTGCTGCTGCTCGTGCTCCCGGTGGCGGTTCTCGACCAGGGCGTCGAGCGCGGCCGGGGTCTCGGTCTCCTCGTAGGCGCGGCGGCGGGCGTCGGCGGCGCGGGTGAGGGCGGCGAGCCGCTCCAGGTTCTTCGGCGTGCGCAGCCACGTCGCCGCGTCGGTCGTGCGGCCTGCGAGGTACTCGTCGGGCATCGCGGCGTGCAGGTGAGCCAAGGTGGCGGCGGCCTGCTGCGCCGGGGTTAGGTCGGCGTCCCGGTCGGGGTGGTCGACTGCGTGCGGCGGCGGAGGCGGCACTGACGCCGGGTCATGGTGCTCGTCGAAGATGAGCGTGGTGGCCGAGGGCGGCGTGGCTGGGGCGTCGGTCGGCTCGGGGGGCGCCGTGCGGGCGGTATGGATCGCGTTGCGTACGGCGAGGCTGGCGATCCGGGCCCGTTCATAGCGGGAGGACTCCCGGGGCGGCTTGCCGTCGCAGTGGGCGATCCACCAGGGGGCGGGCGTGGGGAAGTTGGCGGTGTAGAAGGTCTGGTCGGCGGCCGGGGCGCGGCGGCCGGGCTGGTTGGCGGTGGGGCGGCGGCCGTGGTCGGCCAGGGCGCGGTCGGCGATGTCGTCGTCCAGGCCGCGGGGGAACGCGCGGCCGCGCAGGGTCTCCAGCAGGTGCCGGCGCGCTTCGGCCACGAGGTGGCGGCGGGCGAACTTGCCGCGCACGGTGAAGACGACCGCGGCGACGTCGACGGCGGCGAGCATGACGTCAACGTGCGGGTTCACCCGGGCCCGGATCGCCGCACCCGCCGCGCGGCAGCGCCGGAGGAGCCCGTCGACCGTCTCCCTGCCGACCTTCAGCAGCGCGGACGCCTTCCACCACGCGAGCAACTGCGCCAGCGGGCGCGGGGTCTTCTTCGCTCGGCGGGTGTCCTGCGCCGCCCACCACCCCAGGGCCTCCCGGGCCTTCTCCCCTGGCAGCCGTCCGTGCTGCTGCGCGTACGCGTAGGTCAGGCCCTCCAGGACGTCCTCGATCTGCTGGCGGCGGGTGGCCGACCAGTCGATGAGCTCGGCGTCGACGCCGGCTACCTCCATGACGGGGCGCAGGCCCGGCGTCACCTCTCTCGGCACGGTTGCCAGACCCAACTCCTCGCACACCTCGGTCGTCATCGCGAGGGTGTACAGCGTCCCGGCGGCCACCACATTCTGGTAGAGACGGCGGGTGTCCAGCGCACCCCACTGGCCGTCCGGGCGCTCCACCCGGTTGAGAATCAGGACGTGCTCGTGCAGGAGCGGGAAGCCGTCCCTGTTCTCGTAGTGCCGGTACGCGGCGGCCACCAGCGCCGGGGTCTTCGCGCGGCTGCGGCCCGAGGCCCACCGGGTCTGGGCGACCCCGTCCTCGATCCAGCGCAGCGCCGTGGCCACAGCCCGCTCGTGGGCCCGCTCGATGACCCGGCGCGTGTCGTCATCTCCCAGTGCCCACAACACGACCAGCGACGCCTGCGGACGGAAGACGAAGTCCAGAGCGATCAGCGGCGTCTGCCCGCGGGCCTCGACCTCCTCGACCGGCTGCCCCAGCACCGTCGCCCGGCACGCGGTGTCCTCATCGGCGCCGTCGTCCAGGAGCTCCCCCTCGATCCGGTCAGCATCCGGGTGCCGGGCCTGCCCGAAGACCAGCTCCATCTGCCGCTCGGACACCTCCGCACCCTCGGTGAGCCCGAGTAAGGGCAGGCCGCGCCCCCGCCAACGTCCCGGCGGGAGACCAGCCAGCTCTTGGACCACCTTCAGCGACTGGCCGGACGGACGGCGGCCGTCCCCGTACGCGACCCCGAGCACGTAGTACCCCCACGCGTTCCGCGTCTGAACCTTCGCGACACTCAGCATCCCCACAGGGGACACCGGCTCTGAGCTGCAGAAAAGCGCACTCCCGTGGGGCGGGAGGGTTCACTGGAACTTCACGCCCGGTCCCGTACGGCGGGCCATTGCGGAGGTGCCGCGACCGCCCGACGGGCACCACCCAGGCCATGCAAATGCTGCGCAACGGCCCTTCTTACGAGGGGTCCACCCTGTGCACGAGGCCCTGACTGTCCTGCAACGGCTGATCGCGCATAGGACAGGTTGACCTTGCACCTGACGCTGCACAGTTCAGCTGGATCTTGGCGGGCTGTGGGCCCGGGGAGCACCCTTCGTGATCGATGAGGTCAAGCGCAAGTGGTTACCGCGGTAACCACTTCTCTGTGTCCTGCCTGCGTCCCAGTCTTGCGCTTGGTCGGCTGCGACACGGAGCTGGGGTCAACTGCGAGCGCCCACTGATTCGTGCGGGTGAAACTCAAGGCTTCAGGTTGCGGCGCAGTCTCGCCGTTAGCTTTCCTGATGCCACATGGCTGTGCGAGGCGGCCAGTGCCGGACGCTGTGAACCGACCCTGGCGTCGACGGCCAACCCTCCTTGGTTCCATGCGCAGACCACCTCTTGTTCTGGATCTTCACGCGCCTTCTGCCGGGTCGGGGCAGTCACTGAAGGAGAGCGTGATGGACATCGAGCGGTACGTCGTCAATGTCCGGCGGCAGTTCACGGGAGAGACCCTCATGGGGGCACGGCATCGCATGGGCGAGCTGGATGACTGGTCGGCACCGATCCCAGCTGCTAGGAACAGCGAGCAACGGCGGTTGGAAGCGTACGTCTTGCAGGCCTTGGGCCATGTCCAGGGACGCCATCCCCTGGGCGTGGTCGAGGCGGTCCCTCTGACCGACCGGTTGACACTGCGGCTCGAGTCGCCGGAAGCCGTCAGCGCAGTCCTGTCGTTGCTTCCCTTTAAGGACCGGCGCAAGTCGCGACACGGAGTCATCGACCTGCGCGCGGTGTCCCAGAGCAGGAGTGTCGGGCTCGCGCTCGGGCGGAGCGGAAGCGGACGTGTGCAGCTGCTCGGGCCACGTGGCTGCGACGTTCCATCAGTGCTGACGGCGCACCGGGTAGCGATCGAAGAGCGCCAGCACGTTCCGTTGTGGACGGAGGAGACGCCACATGATCCTCTACCTCGTCCTCTTCGTAAGTCACGTGCGTCCGCTAAGCGGCGGGCACCTGTGGGACTGGTCGCCTCTGATCCGGACGTGGCAAGTGCGCTACTGCGCCGGGTGCGTCTGTGGCAAGAGCTGTCCACGGGCGGCATGGTGACGATCTCGTGCCGGCCGCAGAGCGAAGTCGAGGGCCCTGCCTGGACCGTGGAGCGCATCGTTCCAGCAGGGGAGCAGCTGCATGACGAGAGGGTGGGCGCAGTCCTCGGTGAGCGGGTGATGGGGTCGGGGCTGACGGCCGACACAGATGGGCATCTCTGCGGCGAGGCAGAGTGCCTCCAGACGTTCGCGTCGGGGCGCCTGCTTGTCCGGTCAGTGCCGGGCACCGGCGTCTTCCCGACGGCAGGCCTCAACACTGCCCGTCAACGCTCTTTGGCGGAGCTGCTGCGCTGGCAGGCCTCTCCGGTCTCGTCGGGCCGGAGGCCCCTGGGGCATGTCACCCAGCTGCTCAAGCCGTCCACGGACAACACGAAGAGGGCAGAGGTAGCCAGCCATCTTGCAGCAGCGTGGGCTTACCAAGGGCTTCGGACGTTGATCCTTCGAGTGGTCCATGGCAAGAGTGCCCACTGGCGGCCAGTGCGCTTGTCTCCAGGGGCTGGTGGCATGTTCGAGGAGAGGATCGCCTATGGCTCGGGAGAATTGGCAGGTGCACTTGCCCGAGCCAGGAAGCATTTCGACCACACCATCCTGGTAAAAGCCAGCTACCTCGACCCGCCCATGGCCGGACTCTCGCCGCTAGCCGATGATCACCTTGTCGTGGTGTGTGGCGTGTTCCCGCGCGCGACACAGACCGCCACCATGCGAGCGGCAGTCCTCGAACATCGCGCGGTTGCCTTGTCTCCCGCCGAGTCGGCGGTCGCGTGGCTGCACACCCGGCTTACGCGCATCCCGCTGGCCCATCTTCCTGTGACAGGCCTGGTGCTGCAGGTCCAGGATGCAGCGGACGAGTTCGACTTCCTCGTCGACGCCGAGCTCGCCGACCGTGGGCTCACCGTTCTCGGCCGGCTCCCTGCGAGGAACAGGCACATCGGCTTCCGGACCGTCTTGGACGACATGCCTGACCACCAACGCTCGGTCATCCTCCAGCAGAGCGAGCAGATCCGGAACGGACTTGGTCCGGCACAGCGGAACGCTGACGCGCTCAAGGCTGCCATCCACGCATACATGACCGCGTTGTAGAGCCTGCAGTCGTGGCCCGGCGGCAAGCCAGGTCGTCGTAACCGAGGCGGGTGGTTACCGCGGTAACCACCCGCCTCGAGGTCGGGGGCTGATCCGTCACCTACTGGTTACCGCGGTAACCACTCTGCGGACGTGGCGTTTGCCATAGCCCTCGGCGTGGCGAGCCGTCAGGCCTCTAGTTCGGGGCGGGTTCTGCGATAGTGGCGCGTGGCCCGGAGTACCGGAGAGTCCGCGAAATGTACGGGCCGTAGGAGAACCACATGGCACGCGTGATCGCGTTCGTAAACCAGAAGGGCGGCGTGGGGAAGACGACCAACACGGTCAACCTCGCCGCGATCGCAGGGGAAGTCCTGGGAGGCGCAGCGGCGGGCGAGAGCTCGGTGCTGGTTGTCTCGACCGACCCCCAGGCGTCGACGATTTGGTGGGCGGACCGGGTGGCTGAGGAAGAGCTGCCCTTCGACTACCTCCAGTGCGATGACAAGCCGGAGGAA
The DNA here is from genome assembly GCF_040296945.1 of Streptomyces sp. NPDC001941. Lineage (NCBI taxonomy): Bacteria > Bacillati > Actinomycetota > Actinomycetes > Kitasatosporales > Streptomycetaceae > Streptomyces > Streptomyces sp. NPDC001941. The sequence goes on from NZ_JBEOYE010000038.1 coordinate 21,182, forward strand.
CTGGCTCGGCTTAAGAAGCTGGACCAGTACGAGTTCGTCTTCGTCGACAGCCCTGGCAGCATCGAGGACAAGCACATCCTGAGTGCGACTCTGGATGCGACCGATGAGGTGGTCGTCCCGCTTCCGCCGGCCGCCATGGCGTATGCGCCGACTCGGCGCACCATCGAGACGGTCCTGGAACCGCGGAACATGCCGTATCGCATCCTGATCGGAGACTGGGATCCGCGGGACGGGCGCGTCGACCTGGAGCAGACTCAGGACTACGTGGACGGCAAGGAGTGGCCGCGTCTGAACACGGTCATCCGCCACTACAAGATCCACGAGCGTGCGGCGGCCGAGGGGCAGGTCTGCACGCAGTACCCGAAGGGCCGGATCGGTCTTGAGGCGCGGGAGGACTTCTTCCGTCTCGCGCTGGAGCTCGGGATCGGCGGTCGCCCGCTTCCGAAGCAGAAGCGCAAGTCGCCGGTGAAGGGCAAGGTCTAATGGGGCGCCGGGTCAATCTGTCGAATGTCGACGACAAGCCGGTAGCGGTCCCGGCCCCGGTTGAAGCCTCTGCGGGCGTTCCCCTCGACCTGGTGGTGGCCAATCCCCGCAACCCGCGCGACACCGTGGGCGATCTGAACGATCTGCAGTCGATCGCGACACGACAGCTCCAGCCGTGTCTGGCAGTGTCCGCCAAGGGCTACCTCGCGCTGTGGCCGGAGGACGCCGAGCAAATCGGCGACGCCAAATACGTCGTCGTCAACGGCTGCCGGCGTCTCGCCGCCGCCCAGAAGTTCGGGCGCAGCGACATCCTGCTCGTTCACGACGAGAGCGTCGCAGCATCGCGAGGGGACCTCCTGGGCGCGGCCGTTGACGAGAACGTCAGCCGGCGCGACTTCGACGTGATCGAGGAGGCCAAGGCCGTAGACGCCGTCGTCTCGGAGTACGCGAGCAGCCGCGAGGCGGCTGCAGCTCGCGGCTGGACGCACGGCTGGATCTCCCAGCGCCGCGCTCTACTCAAGCTGTCCCCGGAGATGCAGGAGGCCCTGCGCTCGGGAGACCTGGCTGTTCGGGATGCGCGCCGTCTGGCTCGCGTGCCCGCTGCGGAGCAGGTAGCGGCGTGGGAGGCAGAGCGGGAGGCCCGAAAAGAGGCTCAGGCCCTGCGGAAGCAGTCCCCGCCAGCCTCCGCACCGCCGGCCTCCGCTTCTGATCCAGTGGTTACCGCGGTAACCACCGAGAGCGTTAGCCCTCGCGTCGATCAGGAGCGGGCGAAGGTGGTTACCGCGGTAACCACTGACACCGAGCACAGGGAGTCGGTCCCCGAGCCCCGGGCGGCCAGTCTGCCCGCTTCGGAGTTCGGCTCGTTCCCCTTCACTGACGGCGAGGAGGCCGGGCAGGTGCTGTTGTCCCGGATGTCTCGTGAGGAACGGGCCCGGCTGGTGAAGCACCTGTTGAACAACGCGAAGGCCGAGCCCTCTCGCACCGGCTGACCTTGACCGGTCAAAGCGCCGCCCAGTAACGCAAGAAGGCTCGGCTCCCCCGTACTGTGAGGGAACCGGGCCTTCGACTGTCAGCCCGCCCAGGTGGCGGGCGCGCCTACGTCGGGGTTGGGGATGCCTGCGGCGGTCGCCGGTGCGGCGGGGTGCCGCAGTGCGGTGATCGGGATGGCGCCGGGTTCGGTGGCGGGTACCCAGATCATGCGCCAGGTGCCGTCCCATTCGCACCCGCAGTCGCTGTGGTCTGGGTGCGGGTGTCGTAGGAAGACGCCGTGGGTGTGGACGGCGCGCGGGATGCGGGGGATGAGGACGGAGGGGTCGTCGCCCGGGTACAGGTGCAGGTTGCGCCAGCCGTGGATCCGGGCCATGAACGCGGCGGCGGCCTCGATGATGTCGGCCCACCGCTGGTGCCCGAGCACGAGGAACGCGACCGGATAGGGGCGGTCGGCGCTGTCGTCGTCGACTCCTGTGACGTACAGGCCGCGGTGGGTGAGGAAGCCGTTCTCCGTCGCGTCCTCGCCGGGAGTCCAGAGCTGTTCGGCGGGATGCCTTGTGCCGTCGTCGGCCTGGCTGGTCTCGATCTCGTACAGCGCCGAGGTGGTCACGGGCTCACCCCGGCGATCGCGTCGGCCAGGAGCTCGGTGATGTCACCGCCGTACGGGGCGAAGTAGCTGTCGTGGTCGCTGACGTGGAACAGGGCGTCCTTGGCGGTGACGGTGAAGCCGGGGACGACGAGTGCGGCGCGGCCTGCCAGTTCGGTGTTGAGGCGGTCGGCGTCGCGGGAGGCCAGCCAGGTCTGGGTGTAAGGGCCCAGGCGCAGCAGGATCGAGCCGGTGTTGTCGGGGCGGTGGGCTTCGACGTGGACACCGTAGTGAGCGGGGCCCATGCCGACGTCGTCGGGGAGGGGCAGGTTGGCGGCGGCGTGGGTGAGCATCGTGTACGCCTGCTGCCAGACGCCGAGGATCGAGGTGGTCTTGCAGCGCAGCCAGCCCCGGTCGGTGTAGCCGAGCTTGCGGCCGTGGAGGGAGGCGGCGGCGTGCGGGGTGTCGGGGTGGACCAGGGCCACGGCGATCATCTCGGTGCCGTGGTCGTCGCCGGGGCGAGTGTGGGCGCGCTCGATGAACGGGCCGACGCGCACCGCGATGTCCTGGAACCGTCCGGGTGTCCAGGGCTGTGGGTGGCGGGTGGCAGCGAGCAGCGCGCGGAACTCGTCGACGGTGGCCCGGTCTTCGGGGGAGAGGGTGTCGGCGTTGCCGCACCGGTGGAACGGGAGGCGCTTCATCGGATGTTCTCCTTCTCCGTGTTGGCGGTGCGGGCGTGGGCGGGGACCGTCAGAATGCGCGGCAGGTGGACATGCAGGTGCTCGACGATGACTTCGCGGCCACGGTGGCGAAGTTCGCGGGCGAGGAGTTCGGTGAGGCTGCTGGCCCTGTGCCGCCCTCCCGCGCAGCCGATGGCGATGCGGCGGGGTCCGGCGGGCAGGCTGGCGTAGTCGGTGAGGTTGGCGAGTAACTCGCGGGCGCCGGGGGTGTTCAGGACGACGTCCTGGACGCGGGGGTTGAGGCCGTCCAGGTCGAGGATGTCGCGGGCGGCTGCCGGGTCGCGGAGCCGGTCTCGGACGTCTTCGATCCGGTCGGCGGCGGGCGGGGTGGTAGAGCCGTCAGGTCCGGTGGGCAGGTGCAGGTAGCCGAATGAGGTCAGACGGGTCGGGGGCAAGGGAGCCTCCTGTTCGGTGGTGAGGGACTGGGACGCGGAGTGCCGCGCCGCCCCGGGGCGGGCAGGGCATTCGGGGTGGGGCTAGGTGGTGTGGGTGACGACGAGGAACGCGTCGGTGGTGAGGTCCATGACGACGTGAGCGTCGGTGCCCTGGGCGCGCTGGGTGGCGGCGTAGTCGTCGGCGGGCCAGGAGCCGCGGGGGTGACCGGCGGGGAACCGCTCCAGGACGGTGCGTTGCGCGGGTGCGGGGGTGGCTGTGGTCATCGGGGGCTGCCGTTCTCGTAGGCGTCGATGAGGGCGCCGATGGTCTCGGCGCTGGTGGCTTGTCCGACCCAGGTCCCGTCGCGCTGCCACACGGGGACGTTGTCCTGCTCGGCGCTGAACGCGATCACGTAGGGGCCGTAGCACTCCAGGACCAGGTCGTAGGCCTCGCCCACCGGCGCTGCGGCGAGGAGTTCCAGGGCGGTGATGACGAGCTGGACGGTCCCGTCAGGTTGCTGGGGGTAGAGCAGGGTGCCGGTGGCCCGGATCAGGTCGCCGGGCTGGACCGCGCTCAGCAGCACCTCGGCGACACGCGGCTCGACGGCCGTGCAGTCCAGCACCTCTTCCACCGCGGCCAGTTGGTCCGGGGCGAGGCTCATGTCGGTGCTGGTGCTGCCGTCGGTGGGGGAGAGGACCAGCTGGAAGCGGGCGCTGCCGTGGGGTCCGGGTATGGGGGCGGCGTCGACGTAGCCGTCCACGACGTGTGGCGCGAGCTCCATTACGAGGCCTCCTTCAGGCTGGGCGTGGTGTGGGGGTGGGCGTGGTCGTAGGCGGCCAGGACCTGCTTGGCGACCAGGCCGCGGTCGGCGACCTGGTGGCCGTGGGCGCGGGCCCAGGCCCGCACCGCGGCCAGCTCCTGCGGGCTGCGGGGGCACGTGCGGCTGCTGGCGGCCGCGAGTTCGCGCGCGGCGGGGGTCGCCTGGGTGCGGGGCTGGGCTTTGAGCTCGCGCAGTTCCGCCTGGGCGGCCTCGAGGTCGGCGCGGGCCTGGGCGACGCGCTGTTCGGCCTGCTGCTGTGCCAGGTCGACGGCGCGGCGGGCCTCGAGGTCGGCCAGGTCGCTGCGGATGCGGGCGGCGCGGCCCCGGATGCCGGCCGCCGCGTGCTCCTCGGCCCACACCAGGAGCGCCTGGACGCCCTTGAGGGCGGGCCGCGAAGTCGCGGTGGGCTCCGTGGGCTTCGGTGCTTCGGGAGTGGTGGGCTCGGTGAATGCGCGAGCCTGGTCGAGCTCCTCGGCGGACAGGCCCAGGGTGGTGCGCACGGACTCGGGGTCGTCGCCGTTGCGGAGCATGGACGCGGCTGTGGCTATGAAGGCGTCGACGGACATCTGCTTCTCCAAGGTAGGGGTGAACGCCCACGCCCGGGCACGGCGTGGTGCCGGGCTCGGGCGTGGGTGTGCGGTCAGGCGTGGTCGTGATCGGTGCGGGTGCGGGGCTGGGCGTCAGAGGTGAACCGGCCGGTGCGCCGGGCCTCTTCGGGGTGGGTGGTGATCCAGTCCTCGGCGCAGGCTTTGTGGACGGGCTCTCCGGAGTGGGAGCGCATCGGCGTGAGCCGCTTGCACAGGGTGCAGGGGAAGTTGTCCCGGCGGTCGTAGTGCAGGCTGGCACGCCAGTTCAGGAGTTCTCCGGGCCGGGGCACCAGGCCCGGCTCCACGGACTGTTTCGTGCGAGCGCGGTCGCTCACGGCGGGCTCGTGGTCATACTGGACGTGCCCTCTCGTCTCGTACGGGTTGGGTAGGCCCGGGACAGCCGACGAAGCCGGCAAGCAGAGCGGCTGTCCCGGGGCGCATCTACAGGGGGATCGGGCTGCGGGTCATCCAGCCGTGCGGGTTGTGCCACGGGGTGACGGTCGCCGCGTCCCACTCCAGGTCCCAGCCGGGCCGCGCACCCCTCACCCGCCACCCGCTCGGCTCTCCGTTGGGCACGGGTGAGGTGTGTCCGGTGAGTGCGGCGTCGTATGCGGCGTGCGCGAACTGCAGTGCGGTGGTGGGGGAGTCGGCTTCCCCGGTGAACACGTGCAGGCCCCGCTGGTCCGGGTCGTCGCTGCGGTGTATCGGGACGTCGACCTCGTAGATCACGTGGAACGGCATAGCGTGTGGACCCTTCCTGTGGGCTGGGTTGGTGCGTCACCGGGCCGTTGCCCGGTAGCGGTCCAGTCGGGTACGAGTCACCGGCGGGAACCGGGGCGGGTGGTCAGCCAGACGGTGATGGCTGCGGCGCCGACGCCGATCGCGCGGTGCAGAGCGGCATCCAGCTCCATCCATGCGCTGCCCGGTCCGGTGATCTCCTTGGTGACCGCGCCTTCGTCGTCGAGGCGGACCGCCTGGCAGTGATCGATGTAGCCGGTCTTCTTGGTCTTCTTCGCCAGCCACAGCAGAAGGGCTCCGCGGTCGATCGCAGCATGCGTCGAGGCGTTGATGGCCGCGCCGGCGAGCAGCGCGGTCGGCGTGACGCGGTAGCCGAACGCCCGGGTGATCGCGAGGGTCGCGGCGAGCTGCACGGCGGTGTACGAAGCGACGTGGGAGGCGACCGCGCGCCTGCCGAGGGTGGTCGTGGTCATGGTCGGGCGGGTGGAGTCCGCGGTGGCGGGGGAGCCGTCGGCGTGGACCAGGTCGTCGCCGTAGAGCCGCTTCCGCGAGGCCGTCTTGCTGCCCTGGACCCAGTGGTCGCAGGCAGGGTGCAGCTCGCCGAAGGTGGCCAGCAGGGTGCCGAAGAGGGCTAGGCGCTCGGTGCTGAGGAACAGACGAGGCATGCTGGGGTTCTCCTGATCTCGGATTTCCGGGTGGAAGAGAAGCGGGGCGGCCGACCTCTTGCCGATGCTGCAGTCGGCCCCGTGAGCGGGCTCCGCCCCGGCCACAGGCCGGGGCGGAGGTCGTTCAGAACGGCGGTTCGAGCTGCCAGACCGGGACGGGCAGGAGCCGGATGTACAGCTCGCGCCGGTTCGTCCAGCAGTCGCAGGCCTCCATCTCCGGGAACGGTCCGCCGATCCAGCAGCCGCCCGCGCCTTGGCAGTCGGGGCAGGAGCGGCGGGGCCGGGGCGTGAGCGCGAGGCGGTGGCGGTCGGCGTAGAACTGCCAGCGGCCGGACTCGAGGACGGCGGCCGCGGCGACCGTGATGAGCGCGGCGGCCGCACCCAGTACGGCGGTGCGGGCGCGCGGGGGCAGGGCCGGGCGAAGGGGTGGACGAGCCACGGTGACTCTCCTTCGAGGGGTTCGTTGATCAGGCGGCCAGCCGGTGGATGACCGGGGCCGTGGAGGCGAAGTAGGTGTCGGGGCTGGGCTCGTAGCCGCGGGCGCAGGGGTCACAGCAGCCCTGGGTGCGCAGCGGGAGGCAGAAGTAGTACCGGCGTAGGCACCGCGGGCAGGTGGACCTCGCGGCCATCGCCCTGTCCAGCGCCCATTCCTGCGCCATCGTCGGCGTCCGCTTCGGCCGGGCGTTCTTTACGTCGTAAAGCCAGGCCCGGGTGGGGTGGTTGCACGACTGGTCGGGCCGGTACGCGCAGTACTTGCAGCGCAGGACCGCGACCGGGCCGTGCCCGCCGGGGCACAGGCCCCGCTCGCGCAGCTGGCGTCTGGTCACCAGGCCCTCGGGACAGGAGCGCCGGTCGAACTCCTTCAGCGTCGCGGTGCTGCGCGGCACCTTCTTGAGCTCGCGGCGCCGCTTCTTCCGAGGGCGCGGCATCACCGGCTCCAGGTACCAGGAAGCCGGGCGGGGCGCTGCGGGTAGCGGGGGCCGGGGCGCTGCGGGCGGGGCCGTCCGATGCGGCGGCGGGGACGGGGAATGAGCACGAGTGAGTCCTTCTGGTTGTCGGGCGGACATGCCTCGCCCCGCCGCCTCGGGTGTCGGGGCGCCTGGGCGGGTGGGAGCGCGGTGTGCGGTCCGGTGGGCCTGCCCGGTCACCAGTGCCGCCGCCTGGTGGGGCGGGGCGCTGGTGGCCGGGCGGGGCGACCGCTCAGCGCAGCTGGCTCATCAGGTTCACCGGGTGTGGGAGGTGGGTTGGGGGAGGGGCTTGACGCTGCTGTCGGGTCCGGGTGTGGCCGGGCCGTTGTAGGCGGGGCGGGGTGTGGGGGTGGCGGCCTGGCCGGGGAGGTGGGTGCACAGTTGCCATCCGGCCCACAGGCCGAGGGCGAGGTAGACGCGGTGACGGTTGCGGCGCCACCAGCTGGCCGGTGCCGGTTCGGTGAGTACGCCGATGACTTTCGGGGCTTGCGTCACAGGAGCTCCTTGGCTGTGGGAGGTGCGGGCGGGGCCGGGCGGCCTGGCTCGCGCCCGAAGCGCGAACCGCGCGTCGGGTGCGGGCACAGGGCCCGGTCGGGGTGCGGTCAGAGGCCGCGGGCGTCTGCGAGGGCGGCGGCCTGGCCGAGCAGGCGCAGTGGGACGCGAGCGCTGCTGTGGGCGTCGTTGCACGCCGGGAGGGAGACCGCAGCGTGGCCGAACGTGCGGTGCAGGACGTCCAGGAGCACGCCGATCGCGGTGCTCTCGGCGCGGTGGTCGACCCCGGCTTCGGCGCGGATGGCGCCGAGCATGCAGTGGGCCCCGTCGGCGTTGACCAGGGCGCCGGTGCACCATCCGCCGGTCAGCAGCTGATGGTGGGCGCGCTGCAGGAGCGCGGCGGCCGGGGTGGCGTACGGAGCGGGGGGAGCGGCCGGGGTGCTGGGGATGGGGGAGGTGATGATGTCGGCGAGGTCGAAGGGGTCAATGGGGATGTGGGCGATGTTGACCTCGTGGGCGACGGCTGCTTCGTCCAGCCGCGCGTTCATCGCTGTGTTGACCAGGGCGAGGCGTTCTTCGAGGGTCAGTGCCGTGGTGGGCGTGGTTGCGCTGGTAGGTGCGGGGGAGGGCGGGGCGTAGGGCATCGCGGCTCCTGGTGGCGGGCGCGCACGCGCAGGGGCGCCGCCGGGTGTCCGGTGGCGCCCCTGGTGCAGTGCAGTGAGTGGGTGGGTGTCAGTCGAGGTCGGGGGTGGCGTTGGTGGCGCCGCAGTACCAGCAGTCCCATTCGTAGGGGATGTTGTCGATGCGGTCGCAGCAGGTGCAGCTGTCGCCTTCGATGACGTTTTCCTCGCCGCAGTTCCAGCAGTCGTAGTGCAGGTGCGCGACGCCCATCGTGACCCCCCAGGTGTTCAGCCCTGCGGATCAGGATGCGCCACCGGCGCGGTGGTGCGCACGGGTTCTGCCGGCTGCGGCGGGGTGTGCGGAGTTCCGGCGGTCAGGTGCGGGAGAGGTGCTTGAGGGCTTCCAGGGCCTGGCGGGGTGAGCTGACCGTGTCCCTCCTGGCAGCGGGCGCTCCTGTCTTGGCTCGGCGCCCGCTGCGCTTGGGACTCTCTTCGTCCTCGTCGTCGGGCTCGGGGCCGAACTCGCCGGGCTGAGGCGGCAGGGTCCAGTCGAACCACAGGTCCCGCGTCTTGAGCTCGCGGATCTCGTGGTCGCTCAGGGTGGCGGTGATGTCGGGGAAGTAGTCGTCGAGGCTCTTGTTGAAGTTCATGTAGAGGGTGCGCAGGACTTCGGGGTGTTTGGCTTCGACGATCCAGCCGGCGCCGCCGGTGTCGGAGCTGGCGGGCGGTTCGGGCTCCCCGCGCATGACCCGCGCGATGCGTCCTGCTTCCTCGGGCGAGAACGAGCGGGGCAGCGGGCCGGGGGTGTTCTCCGGCGGGATACCGAGGGCCTTGAACATGTCACTGATCTTCTTGGGGGCGACCTTGAGGACGACCGGGATGCAGTTCTCCCGCAGGTTCTCGCACAGCAGCTGGGTGAACCCGTCCTGCACGTAGATGGACTGGCCCGCGACCTTAAGGCCGACGCCGTACTTGCGGCCCTTGACCGACACCGTCTCGGCGAGATCCATGATCTCTGTGCCGTACAGGCCATGGCGGGCGGCGGAGAGGAACTCGTCGAGGTAGGCGGACAGCATCCGGTACGGGCAGCCCGGCAGTGTGGGGTTCCAGTCGTGGACCAGACCGTCGTCCCAGACCATCGCGCCGCGGATCTCCATCAGCGCGTTCAGGGCCCGCAGCAGCCGGAGCATGTACAGGGCGCCGATGCCGTAGCGGTCGGTGTAGGCACCGAGCTTGGCGGCCTTCTCGTCCGGGGCTTCGGCGGCCAGCCACACCACCGCGCCGAACAAGGCGTCGGCAGCGACGTGGAGGCCCATGAGCTGGGTCTTGCCGCCGCCGGAGGGGGCGACGAACAGGCCGTGGGCGGCGCCGCGGTCGGTGTAGACGCGGTTGCGGGCGGGCTGGCCGTTGCCGAGGTAGCCGGTCACCCAGCGGCCGTCCGCGTCCGGGGTCAGCAGTTCCCGGCTGGCGGGGAACGTGCGTGCCAGGGGGCTGGCGTCCCACAGGGAGACCAGCACATCGGCGCCGTCGCGGGTGACGAACAGCCGCCCCTCGTCGTACTTCGTCGCCAGCGCGGCGGCGAGGGCGTCGAGGTTCACCTGGGGTTCGCCTCGCTCGTCGGGGACGCGGGCGATGTAGTGAGTGACCTCGCGCTCGGCATCGCGGACCTTCTTGAGCAGGACCGAGGCGGCTACGGGGCCGTTCTCGCAGCCGATCCGGTCAGCCCACCACTCCTGTGTCGTGGGCGTCTTGGTGCGGCGCCATTCGTTGCGGTCGGGGGTGACGTGGACTTCCTTCCAGCCGGGGCCGCCCTCGCGGCCGTACTGGCGGGCCACCTCCCTGATCTGCACGTCGCTGACGTCGACACCGAACGCGGCCGCGACCCCTTCGACCGTGAGGCCGGTGATGGGACGGCCGGGCTCGCTGGCGCGCAGCACCATCTCCAGGTCGTTGGGCATGCCCTCGTGCGGGGTGGCGGAGATGACGAGGGTGCGGCCGGGCATGCCGCGGTTCTCCCACAGCTGGCGCACGCTGCGCGTGAAGGCGTCCGCGCCGTCGTCCGGCTGCCAGGCGGACTCCTGCTCGACGAAGGGCTCCAGTTCGAGCGGGTCAGGGAGCGGGGTGGCCAGAGCGGGACGGTGGTGGGCGCGGGTATGCCGGGAGAACGGCAGCACCAGCATCCCCGCTGCCGCCCAGCCGCCGGCCAGGAGCGCGTCCAGGCCCCACGGCCCCCAGCCGCTCGTGTGCCCGGCGGCAACGTCGACGGCGGCCGCCAGGACCAGCGGCGCCCACCGCAAGATCTTGCGTCCGGCGCCGAGCTGATCGCTCTTGCAGGCGAGGAACCAGCCGCCGACGCCGGCGACGCCCGCCAGCTGTACGACGGCGTTGACGGGGCTGTCGGGGTGCAGGTTCGGGGCCGCGGCCAGGACCGGGGCGGCCAGGGTGTAGAGGGTGCGCTCCAGGGCGACGCTGCGCGGCACGGACACGGGGTGTTCCCTTCGGGAGAGGGCGATGGGCGGCCGGCCGTCGGTGGCGCGACCGCCCATCAGCAGTTCGGCGGGGCCGGGAGCTAGTGGACGAAGAAGCCCGGCTTGGGCGTGCGCTCCGGGCGGCCGGAGCGGATGGTGTCCAGGCCCTCGTACAGCTGGGCGTGGGTGCGCTGGGCGCCGTGGGCGAGGCCGGTGACTTCCTGGGCCTCTTCGTGGAGCTTGCGTACTTCCACGGCGGCGCCACCCAGGGCAAGGGAGACCTGGTTGGTCATCTCCACGAACTTCTTGTCGAGTTCGGCGTGGGCGATGTGGGCTGCGAGGGTCGCCGCCCGGTCGGCGTTGGCGCGCATGTTGCGCAGCAGCGTCTGGAGCTCGTCCCCGGCCATGTCCATGGTGGTGGCCAGCGTCTTCAGCTTGTGCTGCAGCGCCTTATAGCGGTTGTTGTCGTCGGCGGTCACGGCCGCCGTGCTGCTCTGCGGTGCGGGCTTGCTCATGAAAGGGGGTGCTCGCCTTCTAGTCGTGGTGGGCGGCGGAGGAGGCCTGGGCCAGGCCGGCGTCGTCCATGGCCTGGAGGTCCTCGCCGTAGACGCGGGCCACTGACAGGGCCGCGAGCTGCGCTGCCTGGGAGGCGATCTCGCACTCGGTGGCGCAGCGCTCGGCGCTCTGGCGCATCCGGGCGGCGGAGTCGGCCAGGTCCGTGACGCGGTCGACGACCTTGGGGGAGATGTTGTGGTCGCCGATGAGGTCACCGGCGATCTCGCGAAGCGCGGTGGCGACCTTGCCGAGCGCGACGGCGAGTTCCGCCGCGCGGTCCTTGTCCAGCCCGGCGGCCAGCGCGATGTTGGTGATGTCGACCAGGTACTCGTCGAAGGTGACGTTGGTGCGGTGCTGGGCCGTCATCCCGGCCTGGGGCGAAGCGGTATGGACGTCTGCGCCCATAGGGGCCTCCTTGGTGGGGGTCTGGGGACGGCGGGGGTACCCGCAGGGGCCCGGGGTGCTGGCGGCCGGGCCGCCGGTGTTCTCGGTGTCCTCGATGAGGACCGCGTCGACGATGTCCTGCGTGGTCTGGGCGCGGCGGGGCGGGCGGGCGTGGTGGTCGGGGATGTCCGCCCACTGCCGGGGCTCGGCCGCATCCGCGGGCGCGGCACTGAATCGTGCGTGCCGGGCGCGGGAGCGTTCCCGGCGCTCCTCGCGCAGATCACGGAGGTGATCCAGCCAGGCGTCGAACCAGCCCGCCGCGTCCGGGTCCTGCTGCTCACCGGCCTTCTGGGTGCCCCTGGTGTCACCGGCCGCCTGCGTGGCCTGGGCAGCGCCGGTGTCGCGGTGCGGGCGCTTGCCCTTGGCCTTGGTCCGGGCTGTGCGTGCCGTACGCGGCGGTTCCCCGAACACGTTCCAGGCAGCTTCGTGGGCGCGCAGCGCGTCGATGAGCCACTGCTGGTTCAACGCCTGCTGCTCAGCCGCCGACCGGGCGGCCGCTCCGGCGCTCGTGGTGCTCTTGCCGGTGTCCTTCGTGACCGGGTCTGGAGCGGGCTTGGGCGCGAGCTTGTGGGCCAGGGCATCGGCCAGGTCCTGCGCCGCCTTGGCCTTGGTGAAAGCGGCTTTGTTCTTCCACCCGTCCGTCGGCTTCGCCGGGGTGGGGCCGGGTTTTGCCGCCGCGGGCGGAGCCTTGGCCGGCGGGGGCGGGGCCTTGGCCGGCGCGGGCGTGCGGGGCGGGCCGGCGGACGGGGTGGCTCCGGGGTGGGGTGCGGGATGGGGCTTAGCCGGGGCCGCCGTGCCCGCGGTGCCGGTGGCCGCGGGCGGCGGGTTCTTCACGTTCTTGGTGCTGTTCACCGGGGTCTTGCCGCTCAGAGGTTTCGCGTTCTTCCAGGTCCCGGCGCCGGGCTTGGTGGCGGCCGGGCCCGCCAGCGGCATGGTCTTCGTGTTGCTGTTTTTGGGCGGGGGATTCTTGGCGAGTTGCTCCGCGCGCCGCCTGTCCCAGCGGCGCTCGGCCTCTCGGGCGAGGGCCTCGCCCAGGGTGACCCGCCCGCTCGCGGCGGCCGTCGCGGACTTGGTCTCCTTCGCTTTCTTCCGCTCGGCGGCCCGCTGCTGTCGCTGCTGCTGCTTGTGGGCGTCGCGGTCGCTTCGGTCGCTCTGGCGCTTGTCCCACTGGGTCTGGCGCTGGCCTCGGCGTTGTGCGCGGTCCGCGCTGCGGTCGGCCAGGCCCGCCTGCTGCCGGGCTGCCCGGCGCTCCTGCCGGGCAGCCTGGCGGGCGCCCAGCCGCTCGCCCCGGGTGTGGGGGAGGGGTTTGCCGGGGGCACCGTTGTTGCCTGAACTGCCGTGCCCGGCCGGGAGTTTGCCACCCCCGCGGCCCAGGCCGCTGGAGCCGTTCTGCGGGCCTTTGCCGGGGGCGGATGGAGTGTTCCGCCCGCCGCCGCCTCCCTGGCCGCCTGTGCCCCGTTCAGGACCCTTCCCGGGGGTCTTGGTGTGGTTGGCGGAGCCTCCTGGGCGGTTGCCGCCGCCAGGACGGCTCCCTCCGGGGCCGGTACCCGATCCGCCCCGGGAACCGCCTCCGCCGCCTCCGCGTGAACCGCCACCGCCGGTAGGGGACTTCGTACGGCCCTTGTCCGCACCAAGGCCGGACGCGGACGCCTTCTCCCGGGCCGCCGCCTTGTCGCCCTTTCCCTTCACCAGGGCCTGGCGCATTTTGGCATTGGCCTCCATGAGGCCGACTTCCTGCGCCGTATGCGCCTCTATCAGGGCGACTTTCCGGGCGATGTCCGCCTCACGCAGAGGCGCCTCACCCGCCATCCGGTCCCGCGCCCTTTCCAGCCGGAACTCAATCCAGTCTCCCAGCCGGTCGGCCAACGAGCGCGGCAATTCATATTCATCATCATCTCCTTCGTCGCCATCCGCGCCTTCCGGCGACCCCTGAATTCCTTCGGAGCGCAGGGACATCGCGGGATCCGGTGCGGACGGCACAGTGAGAGAGCCTGCCGCCTGCGGGTCAGCAGTATTTATTGCCGGTGTTTCTGGGGGTTCGGTGTAGAAATAACTCCCGGCGTCGGGGGCTTCCGGAACGGTGCCGGAATCCGTGTCCCGAGCGGGGAGATGGAGCACATTGCTGTCGCCGTCATCCGACATGCGACCCTCCCGTCCGTGCTTGACAGTCGGCCGTCGCCTCGCGTACACGCGCGCACGGCACGCGCGGCACGCGTCACGCGCGGCACGCGATGGGACCACCGAAGGGGCCGCCCCGCGCTACGGGACGGCCCCTTCATCGGGGTGCGGGCGAAGCGGCCCGATGCTGGACTAGCGGCGCTGGTGCTTGCGGTAGACGTTCTCCAGCGCGAGCGCGACATCGCGGATGAACTGCACGTCCCCGGTCCGGAATGCCTGGGTGCCGCGAATGTTCATCAGCCTCAGCCAGTAGTAGAAATTACCGAGCTCCGGGCCGTGTTCCGCAACGAGCTGCATTTTGATTTTCTGCTCATGCTGGGCCCGGTTGAACTGCTTGCGTTCGGATTTCGTGAGCGGGCGGCCACCGGGGTTCACGCGGACTCCCGGTTCCCTCGGCCGCGCAGGTCGAATACCGACGTGGGTCCACCATAGCCGGATACGGGCTGATGTCCAGCCTGCTGATGCGACCCCGGAGCGGCCTGCAGCGAGCGCGGGTTCTTCTTCCTCTGCTTTTCCAGCTGCTTTTCTTTCCTTTCTCGGGCCGTGTTCGCGGCCTTCTCGTCGTGGGCGTGCCTTTTGTAGGCGGTCTTCTCCATGTTCTTGGTGAGCTTTTCCAGGCTGTTCAGGACGCTGGCCAGCGCCTGCTCGACGGGCATGGCCCGCAGTCGTGCGTGGTAGAAGCGGTCGCCCTCCACGTGCGTCTTGCGCAGGTGCACGCGGGTCTCGAGCGCGAGGGTCTCCAGGTTGCTGCCGATGTCCAGCAGGACCCGCTGAACGTCGGCCAGGTACCGCGCGGTTGCCTCCGGGCTCTGCGCCACGTCGCGCAGGGGGGAGTAGTTCGGGTCGTTGCTGTTCATTCGGGAAGACCTCCAGGTCTCGGGGATTGGGGAGAGGGCGTCCGTCCCCGAGGCTGTTGCGCGGGGTGGTGATCGGAGCGTTTTCGTCCGCGCCCCGCTCGGGGCGGGCGCGGGCGGGCGGCCTGCCGGCCGTGGCCGTCACCGGTCCGCGCTCACGCTCCCGAGCGTGAGCGCGGACCGGGGGCGACCATGAGCGGCAGGGGTTCTGCCAGAGGGTGAGCGCGTTGGCGCTCACCGGGGGCGAGCGCACCGCGCTCACCGAGCGCTCGCCTACGCGCTCGGGGTGACCTCTTCGACCTGAGCGCGCAGCCGCTGGGCGGTCGGCCGGGAGACCGGGGTTCCGGTCGAACCGTCCAGGCCCGCCTCGGTGAGCGCGTCGCGGATCTCCGTCCACTCGGGTCGGCGCCCGAGCTCGGTGTAGAGGAGACGGATGCGAGCGTGGCGGCGCTCGGTGAGCGCTTCGCTCTCACTGCGCGTGAGCGCGCCGTCCGCTCGCTGAGCGTCGTCGTCCCCCATGTCGCGCTCACCCTCGTGAGCGCCAGAGGTGAGCGCCGGGCGCTCACGCTCGCCCTGCGTCTGGCCCGGGGTGAGCGCGCTCATGTCCGGGTGAGCGCGGGCGCTCTCCTCCACCCGCTCGACGGTGAGCACGTCTGCGGGGGTGAGCGTGTCGGCGAGCGCGGCGGGCGCCTCACCGAGCTTGAGCGCCATCCGCAGCTCCAGCGGAGCCTTCCACCTCCACGGCCAGCCGTACGTCTCCTTGAGCTGCGCTCGCAGATACGTCTGCTCCTGGAGGCGAGTGAGCGCCTCCTTGTAGGAGGTGATCTCCCACAGGATCATCCGGCGGCGCAGCCGGGCGGTCGGGATCGGGGCGAGAATCCAGCGCGAGCGCCGTACCGTCTCCATCCGGACCTTGCCGGTGACCGCGCCGATCCGCGTCGCGTAGACGTGCGAGGCGATCTCCGAGAACACCACCCACAGCAGCGTGAGGGCGGCATGCCCGATGCGGCCGGAAGCAGAGTCCGAGGCGTGCCAGTTCAGGTACACGGTCACCGCCGTCAGCGCGCGGGGCACCCAGCGGATCCAGCGCAGCTCCATGCCCATCCGGATCAGGACCAGGTTGGCGCCGGTGAACGCCGGGATGGCGACGTCGATGCCGACCGGCAGCAGCCACGGCCACTCCCAGCCCCACCCGGCCGCCTTGGTCTCCAGCGCGGTGTAGGAGGACAGCAGCCCGAGGGTGGACACGACCGCGGCCGCCAGGACGATCCCGACGACCAGGACCAGCTCCTGCCCGGACAGCGGCGGCACCCCGCCGACCGGCCGGGCCTCATCGCGGGCCCTGCGCCGTGCGGCGCGCGACTCGGTCCGGATCTCCCGGCGCCGCGCCCGCTGCACGGTGCGCTGCGTCGCCGCTTCGAGGACCCGCTCGGCTTCGGCCAGGGCCTGCGCGGCGGCGGTCTGGTTGGCCGTGGCCCTCGCCGTTGCCTCCCGGGCCGTCGCCGCGTCCATCTCCGCCTGTTCCCGCAGCCGGGTGACGTCCCTGTCCGTGGCGGCCCGCAGCTCCTCAGCGGAGGTGCGGGCGTCGGCCAGGGCACGGTCGGCGTCGGCACGAAGGCCGACGGCCATCCGCTCCGCCCCGGTCCGAACCTGCGCGGCCTGGTCGTCCGCGCTTTCGCGCATCCGGTCGGCCTCGCCCCGCACCCGCCCCAGCACCTGTTCGGCGTCGCTGGCGGCACGGGTGCGGGTCTCCGTGGCGGTGCGCTCCGCAGCCGCGAGCAGCTCAGTGCGCTTCGTCTCCGCGTCGACGAGGGTCTTCGCCGCGGCCAGCTTGGCCTCGGTGCGGACCTCGTCGGCCTGCGCGGCCGCCGTGGTGGTGACCTGGTCGGCCTGGCGGCGGGCGTCGGCGAGCAGCTGCTCGGCCTTCGCGTCGGCATCGGCACGGACCTGGTCGGCGGCGGCGGCCGCGGTGCTCGCGGCTTCCGTGCGGATCTGGTCGGCGTCGGCCTGGGCGACGGCCAGGAGGCGGGACTGCTCGCTCGAGGCGGTCTCGGTGATCGAGGCCGCCTCGGTGCGCGCCTCGGTGCGCGCGTCGTTCAGCAGCTCGGTCGCGCGGGCCTTGCCGTTGGCCAGGATGCGGGCGACGTCGGCGGCGGCCTGGTCCCGGAGGTCGGCTGCGCGGTCGGCGGCGTCGGCCAGGACCGGGTCGGCCTCCGGGTGCACCAGCGGCACCGTCTCCTCGAGGGCGGCGGTCTGGGCGGGGATCGAGGCCAGCGCGGCGCGCCCGTTGGCGCGGGGCTTCGCGGCCGGGGCAGGCTGCCGCCTACGGCGGGTGGCGGTCTTGGCCACGGGGTGTCCTCCCTTACGTGTGGCGCCTCCGTACGAAAGGGGCACCGCGGGTCGGCGTCGGTCGGTAGGGTCGTGACCAGGCCCTCCGGGGCCCCGGCAGCTCAAATGCCGGGGCCCCGGAGGGCCGTCTGCTCAGGACAGGTGGTCAGGGCCGGGCGGGCAGCGCGCTGCTGTCCTTCCCGAGGTGCTGGCGCAGCCAGGCGACTGCGGCCGGGGTCATCGCCCCGGTGTCCGGCTCGCGCAGCGGCGCGGTGTCGATGTCGTGCATCGCGTCGGCAGCCGGGAGCGGCCGCATGTAATCGGGGTCGATCCCGGCACGGGCCCGGTTGCTGCTCAGCTCGGTCAGGTCGTAGAGGACCTTGCCGGTGTCGACGTGGCGCCAGGCACGCACCACTCGGCCGACGAACGTGTGGCCGGGAAGCCCGAGCCAGAACCGTTCGACGTCGCGGAACAGGACGAGGTCGCCCTCGTTGTAACGGGTCTGCGGCTGGACGGCGTGGATCTGCTGTTGTGCCACGGGTTCTCCTCGTATCGCGTGCACCGGCGGGGACCGGGCGTCCGGGCTGTCCGGCTCCCCTCACCGCCCCGTCCCGCGACTTCACGCGGCCGGAACGAGGCGGATCAGGCAGTCGGCAGATCAGACCTCGTCGACGAGAGTCCGCCGCGGCCAGCCGTCCCCAGCAGGGACGGGCTCGGGGGCGGCCAGGCGGGCGGCGTTCACGCGGCCCGGGGCGTCCATGACACCGAGGAGGATCAGCACCTCCTGGGAGTCGTAGTCAGCGGCGGTCCAGGACTCGCGGTGTACGGGAAGGGCAGGCATACGAGCCTCCTCAAGTAAGAAGGAGCGTGCTCCAGGCGACGCCGGAGCCGAGAAACCGTGCAAGACAGCCGCCCGCCGGGCGGGCCGCCGTGTTGTGCTGGAGCCGTAGGACCGGCCAACGAACGGGTCGGCGTCCCGCCTGGCGGGCGGACTCAGATCGCGGTCATCTGCTGGTACGTGCGCCGCGCCTGACGGCCCGCGGCCGCAGCACGCCGGTCACCGTCAGCGGTCAGATGCCGCACCAGCAGGTGCAGGGACCGCAGCGCGGCTTCGTCCTCGACACCGTCGGCAGGCCCGCGCGGCATCCGGGGCACGCATGGGGTGCGGGTCGTTTTCACGACGCCGAGGCCCCGGACGCGCGGCGGGAGTTGCGGCGCTTGAGGCGGCGGCGCTCGACCTCGTCCAGGCCGCCCCACACCCCGGCCTCCTCGCCCGAGTCCAGCGCCCAGCGCAGGCACTCGGTAATCACCGGGCACCGACGACGGCAGACGGCCTTGGCCTCGGCGATCTGCAGCGCCGCCGGGCCGGTCGTGCCGATGGGGAAGAACAGCTCGGGGTCCTCCTCACGGCAGGCCGCGCGGTCACGCCAGTTGGTGTTGACCGGCAGGTTCGCGGCGGGGGAGTAGGTGGTGCGTACGATGGAGTCGCGCATTTGGGCCTCCTGGATAGGTCCGTACATGGAGAGACAGCCCCGGGGCGGCCACCCCGGGGCTGTCGTACATATGTGGCGGGCCGGCCAGTCGGCCGCCCGTACTCAAGCTCCGCGACCCCGGCCTCCCCGATCACTCGGAATGGCCGGGGCCGCGGTCGTTTGTCGAAGTGTCCTACCGGGTGAGCTGCTCTTCCTGCGTCGCCAGGAGAGTGATCGCGCTCATCAGGTCGGCGCGCTCCCAGGCGGTGAGCTTCGGGGCGTCGGCCTTGCGCGGGTTGAGCGTCTGGATCAGCGCGGCCAGGGTGTCGCGGACGCGCCGGAGGTCGGCGTCGGCGACCGGCCCGGAGATGTTCTGCCACTGCTGCTCGTGCAGCAGGCGCAGGCCCCACGCGCGACGGTCGTTGAGGTCCTCGCGGTCCATCTGCGCCTTGCGGCGGGCGGGGGCGAGACGCTTGGTGTGCGCAGCGAGCTGGGCGAGGCGGCGGCCGTCCGTGCACCGTGAGGTGATGTCGGCGGCGCGCAGGACGGTGCCCTTGTCGTCCGTGATGGAGCAGGTGGAGCAGCCGCGGACGTGGCCTTCGTCCAGCTTGCGGGCCGTCTTGTCGTCGACGGTGCCGCCGACGATCTGCATGACGGCGGGAGTCGAACCGGTCTTCGGCTTGCGGATCACGCGGGTGGAGCGTCGTCCGTTCGTCTGGGTCAGGCCCTCTTCCAGCCGCTGGAACCACTGGTCGACGGTCAGGTCGATGGTGACCAGGCGGTGGCTGCCGGGGCAGCGGACCGGGTCCTCGGAGCCGGCCTTCTCCGTGTGGTGGGGGACCAATTTGGACCGCGCACTCTGCGGCGCGCTGATCGGCACCCAGGTGCGGCAGGTGGGGCAGACCAGCGTGGAGTAGGCGAGATCGACCTCGTGCGACTTGAGGCTGGAGACGACTAACGGCGGCAGGGTGCTGATGGCGCGGGATCGGGCCCGGCGCGGACGCTTCTGAGCGGTGAGGTCACGGGTTCGCGTAAGCATGAGGGCTCCTTCGTACGGAGGGGCAGGGGTGCGTCGCAGGTGCTCTCTCCGCCCTCCAGGCCGCACGGCGAACCGGCGGATCCTGGAGGACGGACAACGCATCAGCGCTGCGGGTGGTACTCGCCGCAGACCATGGGCGGAGGAGTTAGAGGTGCCTCGGGCTCCGGCCACCGAGGTGGCTAGGGCTTTGGACTCCGGCCACCGAAGTGGCGATCTGCTGCGGTAGTGCAAGTGGTCACTGCTCCCCGCGCTCAGCTACTCGCCCTGCGCCGGGAACACCTTGATTAGAGACCCATGCCGGGGGTCTCGTCAACCTGTCTAGCTAAGTAGCTTCCAAAGATCGCTCTGAGCTGCGCTTTTGCTCCGACACATAGGCGTTCACTCGCGCATGGAAACGACCCGTGTCGCGCCCGGCTTTCGGGAAACAACTAGACATGCCATGCTGTGCGGGACCGGCAGCGAGAGACGCTCGCCGTGTTGGGATCGAAAGGGCAGGGGATGGTGACGAAGAGGGAGCCCGGAAAGGTCGAGCGGATCGCCGCCGACATCCGGGACAAGATCGAGCGGCGCGTACTCGCGCCGGGGTCCCGCCTGCCCGGCGTCCCTCAACTCCAGAAGCAGCACGACATCGCCTACCAGACCGCCCGAGAGGTCTACGGGCTCCTGGAGGACGAAGGGCTCGTGTTCTCTCGGCGCGGCAAGGGAACGTTCGTGTCCCTGGTGATCGGGAAGATGATGTCCGACCGCACCAGGCGGTACCTGCCCGCGCTGCGTGAGGCCGGCGGCGCCGTCGGTGCCTTCGAAGCCGAGATGAGGGCCATGGGCCTCGAGCCCAAGGACGCCATCGTCACGATCGGTCGGGACGTCCCGCCGAAGAAGGTCGCCGACATCTTCGAGATGCACCACCGGGCGAAGACGTTGAAGCGCGAGCGCATCATGCCGGTCGGCATTCCTGACGACGCTGAGGCATTGGAGGTCGTCCAGGTGGCGACGTCCTGGTTCCCGCCCGACGTCGTGGATGCCTGCCCCGTGCTTGCCGAATACGACACCGGCATCGGCGGCAGCAAGTCCCGAATGGCGGAGGCTGGCTTCCGGCAGGTCCGTCTGCGCGAGGAGATCGAAGTCAGGTCTCCTACGAAGGAGGAGGCCAAAGCGCTCGGCATCCCCGCTGAACAGGCAGTCCTGGAGATCACCCACAAGGGACTGACCGTCGAAGGCCGGATCGTGGAGATCTGCCTCCACGTACTACCCCGCTCGAAATGGAAGCTCGCATACGAGTGGGTCATCGACTCGCCGGAGAGCGGCTGAGTAGCAAGAACTCCCGTCCTGACGTCGCAAGCGCCAGGACGGATCGAGCGTCCACCACCACACCAGCAAGGAGCATTCAGCACATGGCTAGCAACCGAATCGAAGACAACGGCGTGATCCTGCGTGACGCGCGGACCCGGTACACCACCGGCCAGCGCGAAGAGAACGGCGCTCGCGGAGCGTTCGACGCTGAGCTGCGCCGGTCCGGCCGCAGCCCGCGCACGGAGGTAACCGTCAGTCGTGCCGCCGCGCCGGCGGATGTCGCGGAGCTCCTGGGCGTCGATGGCGACGTCGTCGTACGGGCTCGCGAAATGTTCGACGGTGAGCGCGTCATCCAGCTCGTCACCACGTACATCCCGGCCGACGTCGCAGAGGCCGCAGGCATCGAGCAGGAGGACACCGGCATCGGCGGCATCATCAGCCGGATGAAGGAAGCCGGGTACGACCAGGGCGACACCGCCACCGAGGACATCGAGCTCCGCGAGGCGACCTCGGAAGAGGCCACCCGACTCGGGCTGCCCGAGGGCGCTGAGGTCCTGACCATCAGCCACATCGGTGAGACGGCTGATGGCCGCGTAGTCGAGGTCACCCAGCACGTACTGGGGAAGGGCTGGAAGTTGCGCTACGCCGCTCCGCTCGCCTGACGCACCTCCGCGAGCGGCGTCCCGGTCTCGCCGGGGTGCCGCCGCAGCCAGCCCCTCTGGACTTCTGGAAACGGACCCTCGAATGAACGAGCAGCGCCTCACCGCCCCCGAGCTGATGGAAGAACTCCGCAGCTCCCTGGACACGGACACGGGGTGGATTCCCGCGCTCGCGGGCATCGAAGGGCCGAACGGCCTTCCTAAGGGCGTCGGCCTCACCGAGGTGGCGGGAGCGCTGCGGGACTTCGCCACTGCGGACATCCCGGCCTCCGTCGCTCGCCAGTTGGAGCGCGCCGCCGAATCGGCAGCATCGGCCCTGGCGGGAGACGACAGCAGCACGTACGGGCACCTCGGGACGGCATACGCGTACGTGCTCCAGGCCCGACGTGCTGCCTCGGAGATCGCACCGTAGAACACAGGGAAGATGCGCTGATTCAGATCCCCATGACCGCAGCGAAGGAGGATCCATGGAGCATCACCTGCTGCACTCGGTGTTCCTTCAATTCGCCGACGCCGGACGGAACTCGGCATACGCCGTTCGCCTCCCCCGGGAACGTGGATCGACTCGTATGAACGGCACACACCATGCGCCCCTTGAGACGCTGCGCAAAGTGACGACCGCTGGTGACATCTGGAATGTCACCGCCACTTGTCACCTCCGCGCGATCACCAGCCCGTGCCATGCTCGGCCACAGAAGGGCCGGCTTCCGCTCCGCGGGCATCACCCCGGCGGTGCGCAGGCTGCGCCGCTGGACCGTACGGGGAAGGGGAACGCCGATGGTTGACGAGCGTCCTGACTGGGCTCGCCGAATGGTGGAAGAGCGCGCGGCGCGGGACTGGTCTCAGACTGATGCAGTGCGCGCACTGATGGCCCGGCTCCCCGAGGACCAGGTCGTGAGCGAACAGGACCTGGTCCGGCAGTGGAAGCGGTGGGAAGCCGGGGACGCTCAGCCGCTCAAGTACAGGGCCGCCATCGCCCAGACCTTCGGGACCACCACTGGGGCGTTCTTCCCTGAGAAGTCTCGCCGTGACGGACGCGCTGAAATTCTCCAGGTCAGCGGCATGGACACCGTGGACATCATCGCGCGGCTGCGTGCGTCGGACGTCGACGTCGCGACGCTGGACGCGCTGCGGATCACGGCGGACCGACTGTGCTGCGAGTACGCCTACATGCCCGCCGACCAACTGCTCCTGGAGGGAAAGGCGTGGCTCGCGCGGGTTGTCGGTCTCCAGCACCAGCGGGTCAGCCTCGCTCAGCACCGAGAGATCATCGCGCTCGCCGGGAAGCTCTCGCTCCTGGTGGGCTGTGTCGAGTACGACTCCGGCCGGCCCCGCGACGCGGAGGCCACCCGGCAGGCCGCGCTGATGCTCGGTCAGGAGGCCGGGGAGCTCAGCGTGCAGGGCTGGGCGCACGAGATGCGTGCGTGGTTCGCGCTGACCCGGGGCGACTACCGCGGCGTCATCGCGGCCGCGGAGGCCGGTATCGCCGTGGCGCCCAACGAGAGTGTCGCCGCGCAGTTGTACGCGCAAAAGGCGAAGGCGTGGGCCCGGTTGGGAGACCGGTCGCAGACCGAGATCGCGCTCGACAAGGGTCGCCAGATCCTCGAGCTGCTGCCGTACCCCGAGAACATCGAGAACCATTTCGTGGTCGACCCCGCGAAATACGACTTCTACCGCATGGACGCGCTCAGGAAGTCGGGCGAGAACCGCCTTGCGGGGCAACTCGCCACCGAGGTCATTCGGGCGGGTACGGACTTCGACGGGACGGAGCGGTCGCCCATGCGGATCGCGGAGGCCCGCGTGACGCTCGGGGTGGTTGCCGCGCGCGAGGGGGACCTGGACACCGCGCTCGCCTACGGAGAGCGGGCCCTGGCGGGGGAGCGGAAGTCGCTGCCCAGCCTCGCGATGGTGGCCGCCGACCTTGGGCAGGCCCTCCAGACGCACTACGGACACGCCCCCCAGGCCCAGGAGTTCGTCACCCACCTCCGTGAACTGCGGGGTGGCCAATGAACCCACGAGTCGGACTTTCCCACTTCCCGTCAGGCGGGCATCCCTGCATGGCTTTTTGGGGCGTCTCGGACATCGCGCAAATTCGTCCCGCAAATTTGTCAGCATGTGCAGCTACCCTGTGCACAGCAGTGATCCATAAACGCGAGAACCCCAGCAACCGGGCCTGGTCTGCTGGGGCTTCTCGAACGGTGGCTCAGCCTCCGTTGGCGACGCACCTAATGGGAGGTGATCGCGGGATGCAGGGTACCCGCGCGTGCGGCACGAAACGCGCAACCTGGCCGTTTCCTCACCGTGTTCACTCCATCGAGGCCCGCCGCGGGCATGCTGACGCCGACTCCTGGATGGGGGTCGGGATGACCTAACGGCCATCGACCGCGCGCCAAGAAGCGGACTGACAATCCGCCTCGGCCTCTCGCGGCCCGTCTCACCGACCAGACTCACTGTCCAGGTCGGCCGCCCAGGCCCCGGTTCACCCGGATCTGGGCTCAGCTCATCGAGCTGGTCTTCTGCTGTTCTACCCCGCCTGACAAGCGGGTCGTTCCACCCGGTCCGGCAAGACCGAGCGTCACCACAACTACAACCGCAGTAACCGCAGCAGCGGTAACCGCACCGCAGTAGCCCCTTGACGAGGGCTTCTGCACCGTTCCATCGGCCCCGGCAAGGGCTTTTGGAACATCCGTTCGAATCACGCAAAGACGAAAGACCTACACAAGGAAAGGACTCGCCCCTGGATCTTCGATCGGTGCCCGCTCCTCACGGAGGGGGCCACTCACCCATCCACCCGGCCGTTGTCCGCGCCCCGCGAGGGGTGTGGTGCGTCCGTGTTTTTGAGAGGTGTCCTCGCCATAGTGCACGAGACTGCCGTTCCTTGTCATGTGAAGCGCGCCCGGAATGACCGGGTCTGCAACTTCGATGTGCCCCATCCCACGGGACTGGCCTGCCGTTTTGGCGCGTTTCACGGCTTCCTATATGAAGTTTCCCTTTCTGCAGTTCTCTGCAGGTCGTACCGGTTCGCGGTGGTCTCGCGCGCTGGCCTTGCGGCGCTGGCCGCCCAGGGCGGCCGTCCTCGTGCGCGGGGGCCGTGGGCTCCCGCGCCGGTGGGCTCGGCGGAGCGCCCGTCCTGCCTGGCCGCCCTCCGTCCACAGGCTGACCGGTGCATGGTCGCCGGGTGTGCGCCGAAAACGCATTTCAAGAGGGGTGTCCGCTTTCGCGCGTACACCGGCGTCATGCTGACGCAGAAGATCACGACCAGTACTGCGGGTTCCGCTCTGGCCGGGCTGGTGGGCCGATGAGCGCCGTGGCGGCACCGGCCGCCGTGTTCCCGCGTCCTCGTACGGCCGGCGGCGGGGCTGTCCGTCGTCGGCTGCGCTCGGTCCCGGCGCAGGCCGGGCCGGTCGTGCCCCTGGAGCTGGGCAACCCGTTGCAGCTGACGGAGACGATGCGCACCCGGCTGCTCGGCGCGGTGCGTGCCCTGGTGTCCGCCCCTGCCCTGGACGGGGCGGGTGATCCGGCGCGTCTGGCTGCGGTGGTGCTGATGGCGAAAGCGAAGGTGGCGGCGGACTACCGGACGGCGATCACCGCGAAGGAGCTCGGCAGGTGGCTCGGGCTGCGGCCGTCCCGGGTCGCGCACCATGTCCTGCCGCAGTTGCGTGTGCGGGGCGTGGTCGGGTCTAGGGAGACGGTCAGCGAGACGGGTCGGGTGACGGGTCTGGAGTGCTGGGTGATCCCGATGTACCGGGCGCAGCACGGTGAGGACCGGGGGCACGTGCTGGCGTTGTCGCGGGTGGAGCTGATCCTGCTCCTGGCGCTGATCGAGGTCCTGTTTGCGCCGGGCTGGCACCACGGGGACGGCCGGGTGACTCCGGCGGGGATGCTCGCGCAGCGTACGGGGCGTGGGGCGGCGACGGACCGGCTCGGGCTGCTGCTGATGGTGCTGTCCTGCAACGCGCGGGGCTGGCTGCGGCTGTGCTCGGGCAGCGTGGACACCGAGCGCGGCCGCCCGGCGGCGACGGCTGCCCGGCTGATGGGCTGCTCGCCGGCGGGTGGGGCGAAGATGGTCTCGCGGCTGCAGGCAGAGGGGGCGCTGTGGGTTGGCCGGGATGAGACGGCGTCGGGCCTGAACGGGCGCAGCCGGGTCCGGGTACTGCCGGTCGCGAAGGCGAACGGGATCGCTGTCCGGGAGGCCCGGGAGGCCGCGAGCCTGGTGTTTTCAGACCGCGCTGGTACTGCATCCGGAGATCATGAGGCTACGGCTGCAGCCGTGGCCCCTGTGGTTGCTGGGATCCAGGGTGCTGTGGAGGGCCTGGAGGCGGAGCCCGGAGACCGCGCCGATGCAGCACACCTTCACGCCTCTCACGCTCCTGTAGCTACTCCCGTCGTTCCACTGCAGCTTGATGGTGGCTTTTCCGGCGAAGGCCGTGGGGGGAACCGCCGTCTGCCGGACCGCGCGTGCGTGCGCGAGGACGGCGGCCCGCTCCGCGGGGAACAGCCACAGGAGTCCCCGGTCGTCGGAGGCTTGGAGGTCAGCTGCGGGCCGGTGGCCGCTGGCCCGGTGAGGGTTGTGGATGGTGTGGGTCAGGGCAGGCAGCAGCAGGGGAGGGTGCCCCTGCCCCCGGAGGACCTGCGGGGCGTCCTGGCTCCGGTGGACCTGGTGTGGGCGCGCCTGGAGCGTCAGGGCGCCCGCCGCCTGGTGCGGGACGCGGCGCGCCGCGAGCTGGTGCGGGTGACGGGCCTGTGCCACCAGGTCGATGCGGAGCAGGTGCTGGCCGACCGGCTGGCCCGGCGGCTCTCGCAGCAGCTGCGGATGCGCGGGCCGATCACGGACCCGGTGGGCTGGCTGCTCGCGGTGGGGCTCCCGCAGCGGCAGGAGTGCGGCGACGCGCTGTGCGACGAGCGGACCCTGATCGGCTCGGGGCAGGACTGCCCGCGCTGCGAGGACAAGCTGGCCCACCGCCACGCGCAGCGCAGAGCAGTCGCCGCCCGGGTCGACGCGGCGCTGCCCGAGGCCTCGGCGGCGGAGCGCCGCGCGGCCACCGCCGTGCAGCTGCACCAGGACGTCACTGCCGAAGCGTGGGCCAAGCAGCGCCGTTGGGAGCAGCTCCGTGCCCAGCGGGAGGAGGCTGCGCGGGCCCGTGCCGAAGCCGCGGCCGCGCAGCATCAGGTTCCGGCCGGGCCGGTGGCCCCGGCCGGGCCGTCCGCGCTCCGCCCGACTGCCATCGCCCGCGTCCCGAAGGTCGCGGCGGTCGCTGACGTCGACGAGGAGCGGGAGCTGGTCCTCGAGGAGCTGACTCCCGACGAGGTACGCGACTGGCGGGTGCGGGCGCTCAAGGACCACCAGGTGCTGTTCGCCCACATCGACCGTTACGGCGAGGCCTCGGCCCGGCGGCTGTTCAGCAACCGGCTGGTCGACCAGGCGCAGCGGCTGTCCGGGCTGGGGCACCTGGGCCTTGGCTACACCACCTGGGGGCAGGCGTGAGCAGCGGCGGGGAGGTGTCGGTGTCGGCCTGGCCCGGGTCGCGCTGCGGGCCGCGAGCGAGCAGGGCCGGAAGAACAGCAGCCGCCAGAGCGTGCCGCTCGGCTGGCCGGGACGCAGGCCGTCGTGCGGCGGTCACCGCCGTTGCGTACGACGGCGTGAACACGGAGATCGGCTGTTGACCCAATACCTGTGGTGGGAGCATGAGTTGGGACGAAGGGTGGGGGTATGAGGGGTGACCGGCGGCAGATCCAGACGGCGGTGCTGGGCAGCGCGGACTCGGAGGAGCCGCTGTTGCTGCCATTGGAGGCAATCGAGCTGGACGCCTTCCGCCGCCGGCATCAGCGCGACACGTTCTGGTGTGGTCTGCTCCTCGGTGGATGCGGAGCCCAGCTGACCACGAAGCTCTACACCGACCGGGTCTGTCACTTCGCCCATCACCCCGGCCCGGACTGCCAGCCCCACATCTGCGGCCGCCGCGCCCGAGGTATCTCCAGCGCCGACCACCTGTACGTGAAGTCCGCGGCCGCCGCCTGGTTCCGCAGCCGGGGCGAGGAGGCTGACATCGCCTTCGCCCAGCCGGACGGGGCACAGGTCGGCTCGCTGGTGGACATCACCTCCCGGCACCGCCGGCTGCGCGTGCACCTGGACCAGGCGGTGGAGCCGGTGTGGGACGACGACGGTATCGAGCCGGTGCTGGGGCTGTCGGTGCCGGTCGACCGGGACACCCTGATCCGCCGCTGGTACGTGCACCGGATCCGGCTGGACAGCGAAGGCACCGCCCGCCGGGTACAGATCGGCACCGAGGCGTTCGCACGGCCCACCGAGTGGTTCGCGCTGGACACGTGCACGATGACCGAGCGCGGCCTGTCGACACCGGCGGTAGAGAAGATCATCCGCTCCCGTACCAGCAGGCCCGCCCCGGCCTGGACTCCCGGCAGGGCATACAAAGCCCCGGACATCGAGTTGCGGGAGCAGGTTCTGGACGTCGAGTTGCAGGCGCGGATTCTGCTGCGCGGGCTCGCCGATGCCCGCAAGGTGGAGGCCGTCGTCGTGGTGACCCGGCTGTGTGACCAGATCGCCGAGGTCACCGGCGCCAAGGAGGAGACGCAGGCACAGCTGGCGGCCGCCGTCGCGGACGCCGGGCGCTGGCTGGAGCAGCAGGCCGAGGTCCGCCGCAGCCTCCTCGCCGACCTGGACGCCGCTGTTGCCGCAGGCCACACCCCACGTGTTCGGACGCTGCTCACCCACGTCAACATGACCGCCGTCCCCGACCGAACCGAGGAGGAGATCCGCGTGGTCGGCGCGGCCGCCGACCACCTCGCCTCGGTCGCCTCGGCGGCGGCCGAGTGCGTACAGGCTCTCCTGGAGGACCTCCGCAGCCTCCCCCGGAACCGGCCCGAATACCAGCTGCGCCCCCAGGTGCAGCAGCTGATTCAGGCAGCGGCCGAAGCCGGCCGTCTTCTCCGGCCGCGCCAGGAGATCCAGATCGCTAGGTGGAAGGCCCGCGCGCGCCTCGACAAGCCGGCCCCGGCCCAGACCACCGCGCCCCGCACACCGGTGGCGCGGCCGCAACAGCGCCCGCAGCTGCACAAGCAGATCGCGCGGCGGCACTGGATCAAGACCCAATACCGTTAGTTTAAGAGTTGGTGGGGTTGGAGTGTTGGGGTGTGTGGGGGTGTGGGTGTGCCCTGGTCGCCGGGTTTCTTGACGCGGTAGCGGCAGATGATGCGTTTGGTGACGCGCGGGTTGGTCCGTGGCCGCCGTGGCGGGTTGATCGTGGCCAGGAGTTCGTCAAGAACGAGGGCGAGGGTGAAGGGGCTGCGGTGGTGAGGGGGGAAAGTCCGCCGGCGGCATCAGGGCGATGCGGCGGGCGGCGCGCAGACAGGTGGTGAACGAGAGCCGGTCGGGGTCGAGGGCGTCCGTGTTGGCGCGGGCTGCTTCGAGCATGTGGACGCGCAGTGCGTAGTGCACGAGGAGGTGGCCCCAGATCTGCTGGAGGACTCCGTCCGGGGTCTTGCTGGTCAGGACGGTGTTCGCGCCGATCTGCTGGGTCTTGAGTTCTTTGAAGGTCGTCTCGATCTCCCATCGCTCGGTGTAGAGGGCGGCCAACTCGGGCCCTGGGTAAAGCTCGTGGTCGAGCAGCGTGGTCAGCAGGGTGTAGGTTTCCTGGCCGTCGTCGAGCTGGTAGCGCAAGGCCCGGACGGTGATGCCATGCTCGCGCCGGTGGTCTGTCCGGCCGTGGATCGTAGTGATCCAGGAACCGTCCGGCAGCACCTGCTCGGGGTCGAGCCGGTAGCGCCTGTTCGCCAGCCGCAGCAGCAGATCCGCTCCCGAGGCCGACCAGGCCCGCCACAGGTCCACGCCGGGCAGCCCCCGGTCACCCAGCACCAGCATGCCCGGCCCCATCGAGCGGGCCAGGTCCCGGCCGGTCACCGCCTCGTGCACCGTGTACGCCGACACCTGCGCGTCAACGATGGCGTGTGTACCGCATTCGACCAGTCCCACGACCCTGGCCTGCGGGAACGCCGCCCGCTTGTAAGGTGTCTTGCCCGCCTTGGGCTGGCCGCCGTGCCGCCCGAACTCCTCCTCATTGGCCGCAGTGTCGGCCAGGTCCAGGCAGGTCCCGTCCACCGCCATCAGCCGCAGACCCCGCCAGAACGCCCAGCTCTCCACCGGATCGGCCAGCGGCACAGCGGCCCGGACGAACAACTCCCGCAGCGGCTCCGATCCCAGCCTCCGACGAGCAAGGAAGATCGACGGCTTGCTCGGCTCGCTCCAGGCCCCCAGCAGCCCGATCTGCCGCAGCCCGAACGTCGTCTTGCGCATGACCTCCAGGTACGGATCCGGCGAGAACAACGCCATCCCGAGCACGAAATACATCACCAGCCGGGCCGGAAGCAGCCGAGAACGGCGCTCGACCCGCTCACACGACTCCAGCACCTGGTCCACCAGACCCGCGGGATACACCCGGGCCAGCACCCCCACACTCACCACGTCACGCAACCCCGGCCCCATACCCACTCCCTGAGCATCCATCAGAATCGCCCCAGGGAGAGCTTAAACTAACGGTATTGGATCAAGACCAGCTGTCCACGCTGCCGGGCGGGCAGCGGCCAGGAGTGCGTCGTCGACAACGGGAGCCGCACCCGTCAGGTGCGGCGCGTGCCCCATGACGAGCGGCTGAAGCCGATCATCGACGAACGCAGGGAACGGCAGCGGAACCAGCCGAAGCCGCCGCCCCCGTGGCGGGTGTATGAGGTGAGCTGCCCTGACTGCGGCCAGGGCGCCGACGCCCGGTGCACGACGCCGGGCGGCCCGCACCGCTCACGCGTCGAACGGGCCAAGGAGTTCACCCGTATTCGAAAGCCCCGGCCCGAGGCCGGCACAGAGGCATGACCTGACGAAGACTGGCTGTGCCAGTGAAGCCGTGCCCGGCGCGCCCGCCTTACAGGGCCGCATTCGGCTGGTTCCTGCTTCCCTTGTCACGGAAACAGCCTGGTCGCCGACTTCAGCGGGAGGCGCGGGGGGAGGCGTCGGCGTCCGGATATTGCTGCTCTCGGCAGCCCACTCGTGACGCATTGTCAGACCCGGGTGGTGTCCTCATCTCAACGGGACGTCGGATCAACCGAGTTGCGGCGAAGGAGCGGAACATTGCCCTAGGTTGAGGAGCACGAGCGCGGCGGGCGGAAGGTACGCCGGTACTTCCGGTGGGCGCCGGGAGCGAAGCGAGATCTGTCGGTTTTGCTCCTGCTGGGGCTCGCGGCCGTGGGCTACGGCGGGACGACACGAGGGGCCGACAGCGACGGTCCTGGTCACTCGCCACGACCGACGCCGACGGTCACGTACCCGGTGCACTTCGAGGGCTGGGACGACCCGAAGCCCGCGCCGACGCCGACGGTCTCCTACCCGATTCGGTTCGACCAGTGACCACGGCAGCGCCCGAGGCGGCGCCAGGCCCTCTTGCCGGGGCCGAGCAGGGCTTTCACACTGCGGATCACAGACTCAGGGGAGTGGGGGAGTGATGGCAGCACGACGACGGCGCCGACGCTTGAAGAAGCGGACGCGCAGGCAGCTCCAAGGGTGGGCCGCGGCGGCAGCCGTGGTCGCCGCAGTGTGGGTGGCGGGGAACTGGGCGACGGTGTGGCCCGTGCTGCTGGCCGCGCTCGCCATCGTGACGGTGGGCGCAATCGGCTGGGTCCTGATGCGTGCGCACCGGTCCGCGGTCACCGCGGACCAGCGGTGGAGGGCCGAGGAGGAAGCGAAGGCGCGGGAGCTGTCGATGGCGGAAGTCGACGCGCTGACATGGCAGGACTTCGAGAAGTACGTCGCCGACCTGTGCCGCCGGGACGGCTGCACGAAGGTCGTCGTCAGCGGCAAGAGCGGTGACCTGGGCGCCGACGTCGTCGGCTACCTCGCCGATGGCCGCAAGCTCGTCGTGCAGGTCAAGAAGTACGCGCCGGAGCGCAGCGTGTCCTCGCAGGACATGCAGAAGTTCGTCGGCACCGCCCGTCCCGAGCACGGCGCGGACGTCGCCCTGTTCGTCACCACCTGCCGCACGTTCACGAAGGCAGCGCTCGGCCTGGCGGTCCGCCAGGACATCGTGGCCCTGCACCGCGACTTGCTGGGCTCCTGGGTCAAGGGCGCCCATCTGGAGACGCTGATCCCGCTCAACGGCAGCGGCGGCGGCACACGGCGCCCGCCCGTCTAGCCGAGACGAAAGCAGGCCCGCCTGTCAGGCTCACACCCTGTTCGTGCAGGTGGGAAGGGTTTTGTGTCAGGGTGTGAGGTGTGAGCGAAGGCCTGCAGCGCGCCCGGTCGGTGACCTCTGACAGGAGAGGGACCTTCGTAGGGTGGTGCGTAGGGC
Organism: Streptomyces sp. NPDC001941; assembly: GCF_040296945.1. Taxonomy (NCBI): domain Bacteria; kingdom Bacillati; phylum Actinomycetota; class Actinomycetes; order Kitasatosporales; family Streptomycetaceae; genus Streptomyces; species Streptomyces sp. NPDC001941. Next base: position 52,882 of record NZ_JBEOYE010000038.1, read on the forward strand.
GGTGGGATGGCGAACCTCCCCGCCGGCACCTGGATACGCCGGCACATCGAGATGATCTGCAAGGACTGCCTCAAGAACGTCGAGTGGCCGCCCGGAGAGGTGACCGAGGACGGCGTGTGGGAGATCCGCTCCTGCCCCAACTCCAGGTGCGGCGGCACCTGGACGACATTGGCCCTGTACGTCGCGGGGCCCGGTGAGGCGACCGAGCCCAACGCGTTCGAGTAGCGCGGGCCTTGCTCCTGGACGTGCGTGGACCCCGGCGGCCGACCGCCGGGGTCCACGGGCTTCGGGGCGCGTCAGGCGAGGTCGACGAGCGGCGGGAGGTTCCGCAGGGCCTCGGGCGGCTCGCTGATGCCGCGCAACAGCGGCGTCCAGGTCGGCGAGGAGGCTGCGGCGGACCTCGGCCTGCTGGGTAGCCCCGAAAGGGGCAGGCCACACACCCAGGGTTCAGACTTCTCGAAGGCCGTCCGGCATCTGCCGAACGGCCTTCTTGCGTGTCCGCCCCACTCTCGACTCAATCTGATCGAACGCTCTGCGTACGAGATCAGCGACGGCCGAAGGGCCACCAGCTCCGCCGCGTCCGCTGGCGGGGAGGGACCGCCGGTGGGGGCGGCGCCGAGGGCTTCGGCGGAAGCGGCGGTGTCGTGGGCGTCGGCGGTTTGGGTGGTGCCGCATCCGGTCCGACCGGGGCGGGCGATGCTGGAGGTGCTGGCGCCACTGGCGGGTTTGGAGGCTGAGCAGCCGGTGGTGGTGCGGCAGACGGGGACGGCCCGGTGGAGCGCGGCATCTGGGGGGCGAGGCGGGTCGGCCGTCGCGGTCCGGGCTTGCGGGTGGTGGCCGCCCGGGTCTGCCGGAGGGTGCGCTGGGCGAGCGAGAGCGGCGGTGGGCAGGCGGGCGGGCTGCTGTGTCCGGTGGCGGCGTCGTAGGACCAGTAGGCGAGCTGCCAGTGCTCTTCGGCGAACAACTGCAGCTCGGGTCTGCCCGTGCGGCGTGTCCAGATCTTCCAGGTGCCCACGGCCATGACGAAGGCGCCGGCCGCGAGCGGGGCGAGGAGGCTGTCGTGCTCGGACCGGATGCGTACGGTGAAGCCGCTCCCGTCGGCGAGCCGCAGGACGGGCCGGCCCTGACTGCTGTCCTTCTCGACCTTGGCGATGCGGCCATAGACGGCCACGGGGTGCGGTGGCCTGGACCCGCGGGCCAGGCGTGTGTACAGCCGGGCCTGGTCGGCGGGCGCGGGGCCGTAGCAGAACTCACCCCAGCTCACCGCCTCCTTCTCGCCGGGGCACCGCACCTTGAACTGGGCGACCACGTCGGTGTCGTAATCGTGCTTCTGCAGGAAGCGGACGATGACGACCGCGCTGTTGATCAGAGGGGGCAGTAGCGGCCGGACCGTGGAGACGTGCACGCCGAACGGGTCTCCGCCGTCGGCGGGGTCCGTGTCGATGACGGGGGCGGCGGCGCCGATCTGGTGCACGTCGTCGGGCAGGACCAGGTGCAGCTCGTCGCCGTCGATGACGGCCACGCCCTGAGAGCCGCGTGCGATCTTCTGTAGCACTTCGACGGGGTTGAGGGGGCAGATGTCCTCGTGCTGCCGGTCGCGGGCGAGCCGGAACAGGGCACCGCGGGGAGCACGGCCCACCGTGATGCGCTGGGACACCACGGGCGTCTTACAGAACGCGCAGATCAGCGGGGCCTTCTGGCTGCGCCACCAGGGTTCGCCGTCGATCTCGTACGCAAAGACCTTCGGGCCGATCGTGCCGTTCTGGAACAGGCGTGCCTTGTCCACCGCCTCCACCCCCCTTGATCACAAGGCTTCAGGGGACCACGAAGGCCCACGCGCGGAAAGACCGGCCACTGTCCTGTCGCATCGGACCTTGAGTGGTTCTCAGTGCAGTCTGACCGCCATGGTGCGTTGCTACGAACTGGATCCATCAAGCGCGCGTTCTGTAGCAGCAGCCGACTCGGCGAGTGCGCGGACGACGAGCAGTGCCGTTTTCTCGTCGGCGATCCCCGTCGACTCCCGCTGCTCCACGATCAATGCCGCCGCCATGTCCGCCGCGGCACGCGCTAGCGCGTACTCCTCCAAGACCAGATCCCGCCCGACAGTCTCGACGAGAGCCTCAAGGACGGGGACGACGTCGTACAGGGTCTTGCCGTCTCCCCACATGCTGCTCTGGCCCTCCGCTTCTTCGGTCACGAACCGATCCTCTCAAGGATCACAGTGATGGCGATCGAGCGACGGCTCGGCACGTACCCACCGGCTGCTTCACAGGCAGGCGTCCCTGTGCGGAAGAGGGCTCCGGCTGATTCGGCTGGCACGTATGGGACGGACATCGATGGTCACGCGCGCGGTGGCGCTGCCCGCGAGCCGACGATTCATCGCAAGGACAACAGAAGCGTCAGTCAGTGCCTGGGTCAGACCCGCGACCAGCGCCACCGCAATTCTCACTGTCAGTGCCGCCTGCTATCTCCTGTGTATCAAATTCCGAGCCATACACGGCTAATAGTGCAGGAGATAACTTTTATGCCTTTCACTGCTCTTCACCCTGAAGTAGGCCGGATCGATTCCACCCAGCCGGATCTCGGAGCTGGCCTGACGTGGGAGCAGGTCTTCCGGGTCTCACCCAGGGTGGCGCTGAGATGTCCGGAATGCGGGTGGGCCGTGCACGCCAAGCACTCGCCTCACAAGGTGAAGTACTTCTGCCACGACGGCGGCCGGCCGCAGAACTGCTCACTGGCGAACGAGTCGCGCGAGCACCACATGCTCAAGCTGGAGTGCTGCTGGGCCGTCCGGGACGCCGGCTGGTACGCCGAGCTCGAGGTCGCGGCCCCGGACGGTTCATGGCGAGCCGACGTGATGGCCACCTCGCCCGACGGGAGCCAGCGCATCGCCTGGGAAGCACAGCTGTCCGCGATCACCGTGGAGGACATCCAGGCACGCACCGACCGGTACGCGGCCGCGGGGATCGGGGTGTGCTGGGTGTCGCCGCACGGCCAGGCCCCGGTGTGGATGGGCGTGGTGCCGTCCGTCCGGGTGCGAGCCCCGCAGGAAGTTGGCGAGGTATGGAGGGTCGACGACGGACTGGGAAGTTTCGCCTCAGACCGCTGGTCGTTCCGGGAAGCAGACCTGGCACAGTTCGTGTGCTGGGTCGTGCGCGGGCAGCTGAGGCCCTGCCGAAGCCTCCCGCATCAGCAGAGCGTGGTCCGGGACACCGGCGCGAGCCAGGAGTGGTTGAGGCGGGAGCTGTGGTGGACTTCCCGCACATCCGCCCAGGCCCAGGATTCCTCGGAGCGGGAGCGGCGCCGAATCGAGGAGGCCCGGCGGTGCAGAGAGGAAGCGGAGGCCCTCGCCGCGCAGCAGCGGCATGAGCGAGCGCAGGCCCAGCGGGTCCGGGAAGAGAAGGCGAAGGCCGCGGCGCGCGCCCGGCGAGAGGTGTGGCTCGCCACGCCAGCAGGCCAGATCGCGCAGCAGCGCCGGCGTGAGCTGCAAGAGCGCAAGGCGGCCCAGCAGGAGGCCGAGCGTGAAGCAGTTCGGCGGCTCCTGGCCCAGCAAGCCGAGGAACAGCGGCGTTTCTACGCGGAGCGCAGGAGGGAACGCGATGAACTGCAACGGGAAGCCAAGGCCGCCGGGCAGGCGTGGTGGGACCAGCTGACACACGGTCAGGTGCAGGACGTGTTCGTTGCCTTGGCCCAGACGGCCTGGGAGGACGACGGCGTACGCATCCACTTTCCGAAAGAGACCAGTGGTCAGGCCTGCTGGGCGTACGGCATCCCAGTCCACTCCGACCACTTGCTTTACGGGATCGTGCGGCCCTGCCCAGAACTGATCCAGCTCTCCCCGCAGCTCGCCTTCCAGCAGGTCTTTGCCCGCAACGCTACGGAGCTCCAGTCCTTGGAAAGAAACGGCCTGCGAACCTCGCGTCTGGCTCACCTCGGTCTTGGCGAACGTCGGCAAGCGGCTGAGCTCTGACGACGCCATCCGCAACACGCCCGCCATCCGGCAAGCCCGACACCGATGGGAGCCCGCACTACCGGTGGGGCGCGAGAATCTACGGTGAATTCTGACGGCTAGCCCCCCGATCATCCTGTCGTTCGCGCCGCCGCCAAGCTGATTGACGCTCTGCATCATCGTTGATCCCGTGTGGCGAAACTGCGGAACCACCATTCAGGCTGAGGGCCAGCGGGCTCGACCGGTTCAGGCCTTGCCACGCTGCCAGTCCGCGGGGTGGCGCAGCGGAGGGGGCACGCGGTCGAGCAGTTCCCACAAGGGGCGCGAGGCGGCTGCCCAGGCGATCAGAAGGTCGCGGTCGACCAGGTGGATTCCGTGCTTGTGCCCCCAGGGGACGGCGCTCTTCGTGAACCGTCCGTTCGTGACCACCAGGGCGAACGTGGCCCGGTGGACCGGGCTTGCCGTTCCCTTGAGGCGCTGCAGTACGTCTACGCCGATCGCGGCGCCGTGCTTGCCGTCCCTGCGGTGCTTGGCCTGGACCGTCCACACCCGGCCGTCCAGATCGACGGCCCAGACATCGCACACATCGTCACCAGCCCCGCCGACGCGCTTGGCCCGAAAGCCGTCCCGGCGCATCAAGTCCCGTATCGCGTACTCGAAGCCCGCGTGGTCCAGGGCATCAAGCTCTTCCGCCGACTTCACCAGACGCGGCTTCGCCGCGTGCGCACTCTCCCACTCGCTGCGGCCGGTGCGCTGACGCATCCAACCGGCGAAGGCCAGGAAGACGAGCGGCCCACAGGCGTCGAGGGCATCGGGGAAGGGCGTAGGCTACCATCTGGTCCACCAGCCGATATACAGGATGGCCATGCAGATGGTCAGGGTGACCAGGCACGCGGCGGACCCTTTGTAGAGCAGACGCCAGGCCGTCATCCGCGCGTACCGTAATCGATCAAGAGGCCGACGTCTTGCCCGCCAGGGCGACCGCGCTCCTCGCCGAAGATCCCTCACACGCCCTGTGATCTGCACCCGCATATCCGGCTCCTCACGCCGAAGTCACTGGCTGTATGCGGTGTATGACAACACGCCGGTCTGACAATGCGCCCGCCGCCCACCCAGGCGCAGCCGAACACCGAAGATCCGTACCCCCCCCGGCGCGCATCCCAGTGGTGATCAGGAAGCCAGCCTGAAGTGGAACCGGCCCTTGCTCCGCCCCGAGCCCTGTCTGGCGACTCCCACCAGATCCCGAACGGAAGCCATTCCTGAAGCCGATTGCAGAACCGCACGAAGGGCCTCCGCCTAGAGGCTCCGAGGCTCGCCGCTGAGCCGGAACGGGCTACGGGCGTACTCCTGCAAGGCCTGCTGGGGAAAGGCTCGCGCCATCCAGCCAGGTGGGGCACCGACGTGCTGCAGAGTCTCGACCTGCCGGTCGTAGTCGTAGCCTTCCGGGCTGGCGTGGATCCGCAGAAACAGTCGGTCCCGCTCGTCGGAGCGGTGGCCGTCGAAGTAGAACGAGCAGGTGTGGCCCCACTGGAGCGGGCCGTACGGGTCGCCGCAGAAGCAGAACCGGTGGGAGCTCTGCACAGGCAGGCCCCACCGCGGGTGGCACAACTGCTGGATGAGTCGGTCATGGCCGTGGGGACGCGGCTGGGCGGTTCGGGCATCGATCTTCCAACCTACGCCGTCCTCCCAGCACTGGACTCGGTAGAAGTCGGCGACCGTGTGGAAGAAGGCGATACGGCGCAGCAGCGCGCTGCCGACGAGCGACCGCTGCTCGCGGCCGTCATCAAGGGCGGGAAAGTCACCGAGGTAGGCCGTCTCCACCGGGTGCAATTCCGGAGTGCGCCACAGAATCCGCAGATCGTGTTCTGCGTACCAGCGATGCAAGCGGTCCTCGATAGCGGCCCACCCCTCGGTGACGGCAGCCGGCAGCGCCAGCGTGAGCGACGGGGCGGGGCCGGGAGTTCTGACCGAGTACAGAGTCAGCCGGCGCTCGGTGGACTGGCCAGTGCTCACCCGCAGTCCTGGAATCCCGCGCATGTCATCGGCGATTCCAGGCGCGGGGGCCGCCGGGAGGAGGCGGCCGAGCACGTGCTGGGGGAACGAGGACCGGGACCGGCCCAGGTAGGGATCAAGGTGGAGGGTGAGACCCGTCGCAGTGGGGGTCAGCGCGCTGATACCGAAGGGATGCGCACACAGACCGGGAGAGGTACCCAGGCCTTCGAGGACGTCGCTCTCCAAGCGGGCTTGGGCCCGGGAGGCCTGTGGGGCCGGGTGGTCCATGGCCGTGCTGGCCCTGCGGGACTTGCCCTGAGACTGGGACCAGTAGCGGATCTTGTGAGACTTGGAGGAGTTGCGCGGGCTCACCGCAGGGCCTTCCTGGCGCGCCTGCCCGATCCTGGCGTGCCGAAGGGCACTGAGGAACCTCTGATGACGGAATTGTGTGGAGAAGGCCGGTGCTGTCCTACGCTCCTTGCGTTCCCCCTCGCCGGATCGGGCGGCGATCAGAACGTGGCCCGCCTCGGGCCAGGTACAGCCATCATGCATCAAATCGGCGGTGATGAGAGGCGCCGCCTCTGCGGAATCACGCGAACAGGTGACACGGCTTGTCCGTCGAGGAGGGCCGGTCAACAGTCGTGCTGGGAAGACTCGTTGCGGTGAGCAGAGCGCAACCCCGGTCTCGGACGGCCCGCTCGCCAGCAGACTTCTGCCGTGCCCCCTGCGAACCGCTCCGTTGCCTTCGTCCTCGGCAACCTCCGCCGCTCTGCACCGGGCTGTATGGTCCGCTTCTCCTTCGCGCGCTGGGTGCTCGCGCCCCGCACGACATGGCAGGCCCGCCGCCTGGCCGCCGCGTTCGGCGACGGCATGGACGCACGCACCGCGTGGGCCATGGCCCGACTGGCCCGGCATCCCGAAGAGCGGCTCCTCGCCCTCGCTCACCTGGACCGCGACCGCAGCCCAGCCACTTCGCTTCCGGACCGCTGAGGCCGACCTCGCCACCCACTGCACCAGCGCCAACGCCCGCTGGTACCGCTGGTAGCCCGGCGCACCCTAGTCAGTGTGGGGGCCACCATCTGGTGGCCCCTCATGCACTTTTTGGGCTTTAAGCAGCTTTCCTTATAGTGTGACCGAATCACTCGGTTAGGTGAAGGTCAGAGCCGGTCTGCGCGGCCAGCCCCGGGAATCCGACGCCTCCACCCGCACAGGCCGGCTCCCCTGCCTCTGCGGGAGTAGTCAGCACGCGACGCCGACGGGGACCGGTACGTGGTGCCCGGAATCCCGCCGGCGTCCAGTCAACGGGTAACGAGGTCGTCCCACTGGTCGGCGAGGTCGGCGCTGGGCTGGGGGATGGGGCCCAGGCCGTCGAGGCGGGGGGCGTCGAGTTCGTCGACGGCATCCTTGACCGCGTCCTCTGCCACGGCGGCCTCGGCCTGGGGGAGTGCGTAGTGCACGGCGATCCCGGTGGCGGCCCCGGTCGTGGTGACCACCTCGTGGGCGACCGGCATGTACTGGCACGGCCCCGGTTCGGCCTCGAGCTGGGCGATCTGCCCGGCCCAGTACTGGGCGTCGCGGCGTTCGCCACGCCGCAGGTGCAGGAGGTACAGGCACAGGGCGCCGGTGACGTTGCCGGCACCGGCGGCGTACTGGAGCCAGAACTGGGCGCCTTCGTCCTTGCCCGCCAGGATGAGCAGGCAGGCGAAGGCCAGGGCACCACCGGGGTCGCGTACATCGTCGAAGCGGGCGATGCGGCGGGCGGCATCGCCCGCGTGGACGATGCTCTGGCACAGGGCGCGCAGGTCGTGCGCGGCCCGCTCGTGCAGGCTGGTGGGCAGCCGGCCAGCCCGGGCCCGGGTGGGGCCGTCCGCGGCCAGCAGTTGCATCCAGCGGAACTCGGTCAGTTCCTCGGTGATGCGGTGGCGCGAGGCGTCGAGGTCGGCTCGGGTGTACTCGCCGTCGAAGACCCGGGCCTGCTCCAGGGCGTCTTCGATGCTGCGCCGGGGGCGGGGCATCTGTGGATCACTCCTCGTCGTCGGCGTCCGCACCGACGTCCAGTTTGAGGTCGGCGGCCAAGCGGCTCTTGGCCGTACGCCTGGTGGAGCGGACGGTGGCCTCGCTGATTCCCATGGCGAGGGCCGTCCTGCCGGTGCTGAAGCCCAGGGCGTAGTTGAGGACCATGACATCAAACTGCCGCTCGGGCAGGCGGGCCATTGCGGCGAACAGGCCCACGGAGGACTCCAGTTCACTAACCTGCGCCTTGAACTGTCGACGGAAGTCGTCCAGCAGCGGCCCGGTGGCGGCGCCTATCGCGCGGTGGAAGGCAAGGGTCTCGGCGGCGGCCGGGTCGCGGCCCTGGGCCGTGAGCTCGCTGTCGACGCGCTCCTTGAGCAGTGCCCAGGCATAGGCGCCGAGGTTCTCCTCGGCGGTGATACTGCGCCAGATGAAGCCGATGTGTGTGAAGACGCGGTCGACCAGGTCGCGGGCGTCTGTGGCGTTGCCGAGCTGGACGCGCGCGTACTCGTAGTAGGCGCGGTGGTAGAGCTCGTGGAAGGCCCAGAAGGCGTGGGGAAGCATGTCGCGGGGTTCGCGGGTGGCATGGTCGGCGGGGTCGCCGGACTGGCTGCCGGTCATCGGCGCTCCCCCTCGTCCAGGGCAGCGGGGTGGTGCGCGGTGTGCTCGGTCAGGGCAGCGGCGCCGACCCTGACTCCGGCGCCGAGCAGGCGGCGGAGTACGGACCGCACGTCGGGCGCGTAGGCGCGTCCGGCGGCGGCGAGTGCCAGCAGGAAACTGGCTGTATCGAGGTCCACGGTGTTTCGGAGTCCTTCACGTTCTGTCAGCGCGGGGCCGCACCGTCCCCAGGGGAGCGGCCGGGTGCCTGGAGCCTCATTGCTCGTGGGAACAGGAAAGCGCTTGGGTACGCCGATTCGTGCAGAGCCCATGACAATGATTTTTCAACGGAATGTGACTCTCCGGTTACGGCAACTTGCGTACAGAGATTCGCAGTTGTCGCCGCCACCTCCCGCCACCCCGCCGCCTCGCGCCGCCACCGTGCGTGACCTGCCGTTCTGTCAGATGCGGCAGCCCGGACTGTCGCTTTGCGCAAAGCGGCCCCTTCGAATCGGTCACATTCGAAGTGATGCAGATCACATCAAGGTGTTGAGCGGGCACTGCACATCGCGCGTGTCCCGCACTTGACGCAAGCCCCAGAAGCCGGGACCGGGACGTCCCGGCCGCTGGCGAGAGCACCCTGGACCGGTGGCCGCAGATCGCGGCCGGCTTTTTGAAACTCGCCGAGCACTCCCAGGCACTCACCTCCGCGCAGTGTCCGGCCAGCTGTACCTGCGCCCGGTATCCGCCGCGTACAGCCACCCAGCTCCGCCTGATCAGCCCCCGGATCGTCGCTGCGATCAACGACACGACCGGCACCCAGACAGTCCGCTCCGTCCGCGTCCTGGCGGTGGGCCCGACGGCTCCCGCGCCCCGCGAGACGGTGACCGCGCCGACAGCATCCGCCGCGCCCCAGGCGCCGGTGAAGACCCGGGACATGGCCACGCCCGGCTTCCCCCCGTGCGCTCGCCGCCCATCACGCCGCCGTGCCCGAGCGACGCGTCGACCAGGGCATCGCCCAGGCGATCGAATGGCAGAACCGGGCCATGCGTGAACTGAGCCGCCGCGCGTTCCCCGAGACCGCCCTCAGCCCGGACGACGCACCGACGCCGATCGAGCAAGCCCGAGCGCAGCGCCGCCGCCAGGCTGCCGTGACCGAGGCCGCCGCGCTGCGCCGGGCCCCGCGCCGAACGCCGGACCAGCAGGCCGTCGGACTCTGTGTCCTTGAGCCAGGCCGGTGAGGTCGCCTGATGCCCGGCCCCGCGGCCGGTCCGGTTGGGCGGGGTGCGTGAGAGAATCACCGAAATAGAACATGCATTCGCATCTTGTGGGAGAGGAACCCCGCTGATGAGCAGACCCGTCCCCGCACCGCCCCAGGTCATCCCGAGCGGCCAGGGCGGCCCGTGCGCCAAGTGCGGCAAGGCCACACTGCGCTACGGCGTCGGCGGGAATCCGCTGTGCCCGTCCTGCCGCGCCGTTCGCGAGGCCGAGGTCGCCGCGCAGAAGGGTGCTCGGTCCGGGTCCAGCGCCGGCGTATGACGGCGCCCGTCCCGGACGACCCGCCGCCGGTCCAGGTGATCCTGCCCACCGGGGAAGTAGTGACCGCCCACCTCTACCAACGGCGTCAGCTGGAGGCGGGATGGATCTACCAGGTAGGCCTGCCCGGATACTCCGGGCGGGAGGACGGGGTGATCGAAGAGGTGGAGTACCGGGTCTGGGTCCGCGCGCCCGAACACGCCCGCCCCGTCGACGGCGTCTCCTACGACGCGGTGCCCACCCACAAACTCCCCGCCAGCCGGCGCATCCTGGGGCCCCGGCGGCCGTCCGGCTGGGTACTGGCCAAGCCCCGGCCAGGCCAGAGCGCGAGCAGTGTCCTGCACGCCCCGGACTGCCGCGAGGCACCCGAGCAAGCGCCGGTGCTCTCCGTCGAAGGCGCCCTTCAGGCTGCCCAGGACCCGCGGGTACGGGTCTGTGCCCTGTGCGGCGCCTGCTACGAACTGGACCCGCTGCTGCACGGGTTCGAGAAGGGCATGCAGGGCTGGTGAGCTCCCGAACCGGCGGCGTCCGGGCAGCTCCCAGCCGTACGGGTCTGCTGTCACGCGTCTCCCGGCCTTTCCAGCGAAACCAAGGCAGATCCGCCTGCCACTTCCCTGACGGCCGGAACAGGTGCATCGTTGATCACGTAGCCGCTCCGGCACGCCAGCCGGGAAGCGGCCACCCGGGCCCGGACAGCCGCAAGGCAGCCGGGAGCCCGCCGCGCCTCCCGGACCTCCCCACGGGAGGCCAGCGGCACGCACAGGCACGGAACAACACCCCAGGCTCAACCCCTCAGGCGCTGCGCGACCCCCGGCCCCCTGCCGCTTTCTTCGCGGCCGTCTTCTTGGCTGCTTTCCTCGCGGGCTTCTTCGCCGTCTTCTTGGGCAGCGCGTGCACCGTCGCGTCCGCAGGCGCGGTGGTCTCCCCGCGCGCCTGCTGGGCGTCGCGGACGGAGGCCTGCAGCGCGGCCATCAGGTCGACGACCTGCGCTGCGGGCTGCTCCTCCCGGCCGGCTGCGGCAGGGCCGGTGCCGGTGCCGGACTTGGCTGCGAGCAAGGCCTCCACCGCCTCGCGGTAGTGGTCGGTGAAGCCGGTCAGGTCGTCGGCGGCGAGGGTGTCGGTCAGGGTGAGCGCCGCGTCGATCTCCGTCTCCGTCACCTCCACGGCCGGGGGAGCGAGGGAGGCCTCGGAGCGGATCTCGTCGGGCCATTTCAGGCTCTGGAGCACGATCGCGTCGTCCTTCACGCGCAGCAGGCCCAGGCGTTCGCGCCCGTGCCAGGCGAACTTGGCGACCGCGACCTTGCTGCTGCGTTCCAGCGCGCGGCGCAGCAGGGTGTAGGGCTTGGCGGCTACCGGGCCGGCGGCGGCGAGGTAGTAGCCGGTGTCGAGGCTGATCGGGTTGATGCTGGCCGCGGGGACGAAGGCCACGATCTCGATGGCCTTCGCGGTGGGCAGCGGGAGGGCGGCCAGGTCGGCGTCGGTGACTTCGATCAGGTCGCCGGTGGCGGTCTCGTAGCCGCGGCCGATGTCGTCCTGGGCGACGGTCTCGTTGTCGAGCTCGCAGACCTTGCGGGTGCGGATCCGGCCCATGTCCTCGAGGTGGTACTGGTGGAAGCTGACCGAGCGGTTCTCGGTGGCCGCGACCACGCCCACCGGGATGCTGACCAGACCGAAGCTGATCGCGCCCTTCCAGATGGCGTGCCCGTACCGGGGCACCTCGGCGGCGGCCTCACGGTCTGCGGTCTTGGCGGAGCGCGGCACACGGACCTCCCGGCGGCCCCCCTTGGCCAGGCTTCCAGCGTAGGCCCGCAGGAGCCTGCGGTCGCGTCGGCCAGTCCGGCCGCAGTACAAGGCTCGGGAGGGAGCAAGAAGCAGCGGCTGCCGCAACGCCTCCAACCGAGGACCGGCCACCGCGGGCTTCGTCTGCCCGACACCGGCCGGAGCCCGTCGCATCGCCCCGGACCCTTCCTGCTGGAGACCGCCGGTGCGTGCAGCCCCGGTCTGGTGCTGGGCGGGGCTCTCGCCCCGGTCAGAAGACGAACTGCCACGCGCCTCCGGGAGATTGCGGAGGGATGGTGAAGCGGATCGCATCGCGGTCGTTCAGCAGCAGCTGGCCGCTGGCGTGCAGGTGGTGGAAGTGGATCCAGACCCGGTGCTCGGCGGCCACGTGCTGCTCTCCCACGCAGTTCAGCTGCGGGCACACTTCGTGGTGGTCGTCTTCCTCGTGGTGGCTTCCCATCTGCGCGGCGAATTCCGTGACGGGGATTTCCCGCACCTTGTGGTGGGCGTCGTCGCCTTCCGCGAAGACCAGGACGCCTTCCTTGATGCGGTCATCCAGATAGGTGGCCGCTGAGGGCACCCGCCCCTGGTAGAGCGGCAGCAGAAGCTTTTCGATCCGCTCGATAAAGGCCCGGGTGTCCGCCGGAGCGGATGCCGACAGATCGAACCGGCCGGTGCGCGGATTTGGTACGAGCCACTCCCGGTACCCCTCGTACGGCGGGCTGCCGTGGAATAGGGGGTCGGTCTCCAGCAGACGCTGGGCCTTGCGCTGCATGGCCACCCGTGTTGCCTGCTTGTTCGGACCAGGCCTGCTGGTCTTACGATTCTTCGCCATGACCCGGGATTTTCCCGCCCGCTTTCCCCGCTTCCCGCCTGCTGCGGCGTTCCTTTCACCGCGCGTCCGGGGGAACTCGGCGTAGCCGGGCTGACGGCCCTTTCGCGGAGTGCCCCGCGATTGTCAGTGGCGAGGTGCACAATGCTGCCAGTCACTCATCTGGACCACAGGGAGCACGATGGATCGTCGCCTCATCCAGACTGCGGTTTTCGGGAGTTCGGACTCCGACGACCCGGCGGTATGCCCGGAGACCGTCGACGAACTCATAGCCTTCCGGCTCGAGCACCAGGATCAGACGCTCTGGTGCGGCACCAAGTTCGAAGGCGGCTGCGGCCGCCGACTCACCACGCGCCTGTACCACGACAAGATCTGTCACTTCGCGCACTACGGCTCCGACGGCTCCGGGGAGAAGTGCGCGCGTACGGCGAAGGGCAAGGACAGCGCCAACCACCTGTTCGCCAAGGCCCACTTGTCGTCCTGGCTGCGCGCTCAGGGCACGACTGCCCAGTTCAGCTACCCCGAGCCGCTCGGCTCCGCCGTCCTGGCCGAGCTCGATGACGGACGCACGCTCCTGGTCCACCTCGACCGCAGCTACCCCGTCGACTGGAACGCCAGCACGTGGGAGGTCATCCTCGGTCCCGGCGTACCGGTCCCCGCGAACGTCCTCAACCAGCGCGGATACGTACAGCGCATCCGGTTCGAGGACCGGCCCGGCGGCGGCCGCATCATGCGGTTCGGCACCGAGCACCCCGGCGAGGGCACCACCTGGGACAGCCTCGACGACGTGAAGCTGACGGCGAAGGGCGTGAACACCACCACCCGGCCTGACGCCGAACGGGCCCCGCTCACCGACCGGCCAGCACCGTACGGGTCGGGTCCGTCGGCCCCGCGTGAGATCGTCACGATTAGTCCCAGGCCGGAGAGCACCCGCACCGCGCGGGAGAACGACGCGGTCATGCGGGCCGTGATGCACCTGGACCGCGCCCTGCGCCAGCAGCCGGAGCACGTCTACTCCGCCGTGGCCGCCATCAAGAAGCTGCTGGAAACGGAGACACTGCCGGACAACGTCACCCGGCTGACGATCGCCCGCGACCAGGGCCAGATCCTGCTGGACCAGCGGTCTCGACAGCGCAGCACGCTGCTGCAGCAACTGCAGAAGACGCCCACCGTCGGGCTGCTCGCACAGATCAACAAGCTGATGAAGGACGACAACGTCAGCGTCGCGGAACGCGAGATCGTCCGCCTGGCGCGGGAGAAGTACCAGCGTGCCAAGGCCAGCCACCAGCGCTTGGAGCAGGAACGCAGCGCTGCTCGCAAGCACGAGGCCGAACGGGCGCGCCGCCGGCAGGAAGCAGCGCGCGAACAACGGCTCGCCGAGATCGAAGCCGACCGGCGTGAGCGCGCGCAGCAAGCCCTGGCCGCGGAACGCGAGCGGGCCAAGGCCGAGGCGCTGCGGGCGGAGCAGGAGCAGGCCGAGAGGCTGGCCTTCCTCGTCCCCTTCACGCTGGGGGCACTGAAGAAGGCGGCCCGGGAAGGCCGGACCAGCACCTGGCAGGAGCTGCGTGAGCGCACCGGTCAGCGCGAGCTGGCCCGCCTGACCTTCCAGGACCAACTGAAGGTCCTGGCGGCGGTGGAGAAGAAGACCCGCCCCCAGGACCCGCTGTGGTCGGCCGTGCTCGCCGCGACCGGGACACAGGACGCGCTGCACCTGTACCGCGCCCTCGCCCACAGCCTTGGGCGTCCGGTGCCCGACGACGACACCGAGCTCCTGGCCCACGTGACGCAGGACCACATCCGGTTGCGCCACCAGTGGTAGGTGCAGACCCCAGGACGGTGCGGCGCAGGTGCACAACGGCCCTCCCGAGAATGCAGGGAGGGCCGTACCCCCGGCCGGCTCACCGGCTCGGGGCGCGGCCACGGGCCCATGCCCGTACCGCCGTCAGGTCCTCCTGGTCTGCGGGCCGCCCGAGGAGCCGATTTCCCTCAAACGCCTGCTGAAGACGGCGGTGAACGTCAGGATGCCGGTATGTCATCCAGGATCAAGTACAGCGGTGAGGACAAGGACATGACGCTGGACGAGCTCGAGAACGCGATCCGGCTCGCACGCAACGCCGGCGCCAAGGGCGAGCGGTACGTGTACGCGACGCTCAGCACCAGCGGCAAGATCAAGGAAGTCAGCGTGGAACTCGGCGAGGACTCCTCCTACTGACGCAGCCCGCGCGCCAGACGACAACCAGCGCACGGGGGGTGACATTGTTCGGCCGCGGAGGGGAGCGGCGGTGGCGGTGATCGCCGAGAGCAGGGTCGTCGCTGGACGCGCTCTGGCGGGGAGCTCCTGAAACCGCTGCCGTACGCCTGGGGTGGTGCGGGCTGTCGTGGTGGCGGGAGTGTGCGGCCTGGCCATGGTCCGCGGGCACCGCCCGCCGTTCGTACTCATTGTCGTACGGCCCGCGCTGCTCACCGCCGCAGCCTGGGCTCTGCTGGCCGGCCACGTGCGGGGCACGGCCGTCTGGGCCGGTCTGATCGAGCACCACGCCTCAGCATCCGCGACTCCCCGTACTCGTTGAGGTAGGCATGAACAGCGCCTACGACCGCGCCAGGCTTGTCGGACCCGTCGTCCTGGCCCTCGCGGAGAACCTGGCCCTAACGCGTGATGAGGCAGTGGCGCTGGCCACTCAGCTTGCTCAGCAAGGCGGGGCAGCCCTGCCTTCTGCGCCCGAAGAGCCGCAGTGGACCGCTGCCACCGGACCGCTGACCGATGCGCAGCTTGTCTCCGTTGTGCACCACCTGGTGGCCGTCCACAGACCAGACTCTTACCGCAAGATGCGCGCACATTTCCGTACTGCCGGGCACGGTGCGGGAGAGGACCGTCTGAGGGCCGCCTGGGCTCAGGTGAACAGCACAGCCCGGTGAGATGCCTGCTGAACACGGTTGTGCGCGCGACGCGCCGGGCAGAGCTGGTTCGGCTTCGCCCGCCGCGTCCTCGACCAGCTCCAGTAACCGCCTCCGGCACCCGGCAGCCGCACGACGCAGATGGCGAAGGGCCGTCACCGGCTCCCGGGTTCCGGGGAGCTGGCGACGGCCCTTGTCTCTCTGATCCTGCAGCGGTCGGGGCGACTGCTCCGGCTCAGTCGAAGGTGGCTGCGGGTGCGGCGCGGGCGAGGACATGGGGGCTGGCCTGGAGGCCGAGGATGCCGCGGGCGGTGAGGAGTGCGGGCCCGTTCAGGGTCATGGCGCCGTCGGTGTCGACGTCGACGTGCAGGCGGCCGCCAGGAAAGTCGACGGCGTAGCGGGCCTGTCCGGCGGGCTGGGGTCCGACGTGGCGTGCGGCGGTGACGGCGGCGCAGGCTCCGGTGCCGCAGGAGGGGGTTTCGCCGACACCGCGTTCGTGGACGCGCACGACCAGGTGGTGGGAGCCGAGGTTGTGGACGAACTCGACCGTGGTGCCGTGCGGGTAGGCGCCGGCCGGGGTGATCCGGGGCGGCTGCTGGAGGTCGCCGGCTTGGGTGAGGTCGTTGGTGAAGACGACGGCGTGGGGGTTGCCGACGTCGACGTGCAGAGCGGGCCAGCGGCGTTCGCCGACGGTGACGTGGACGCGGGCGGGGCGGGGCAGGTTGGGGCGGCCCATGTCGACGGCGACGTCCTCGTGAGGGTCGGCGGGGACGTGAAGGTCGCGCAGGCCCGCGCGGGTGGCGAGGGAGAAGTGGCCGGGCAGGTGGTGGCCGGCGTCGACGAGGTAGCGGCCCGCCAGGCGGGCGCCGTTGCCGCACATGGATCCGGTGGAGCCGTCGGCGTTGCGGTAGTCCATGAACCACTCGGCACGGCCCGCCATGGCGCGGGTGTCGGGGTGGGCGGTGGTGCGCACCAGGCGCAGCAGTCCGTCGGCGCCCAGGCCCTCGCGGCGGCTGCACAGCTGGGTGATGTAGTCGGGCTGCAACTCGAGGTGGTCCTGGGGGTCGTGGAGGATGAGGAAGTCGTTGCCGGTGCCGTGGCCCTTGGCGAAGGGGATGTACGTGAGCGCGGTCATGGGCGGGGTGTCTCTTCCGTGAAGCGCAGCCAGACGTGGCTGCGGGCGCGGGTGGTGCTCATGCCGTAGGCGGTGGCGAGGTCGAGGATGTCGACGAGGTCCTGCCAGCGGGCGGTGAGCTGTGCGTCGACGTCGATCTCGACTGTCACGCCGTGGGCGTCGGTGGTGGTGCGCGGCTCGGTGCCGGTCAGGCGGGTGAGTGCGTCCAGGGCCGTGCGGAGCGTGGTGCCGTGCTGTGCGCTGGCCACGATGTCCCCCACCGAACCGCCGATGCTCACTCGGAGCACTTCTAGTGCACTAGATCCTAGCTGGTGCACTAGATTTTTGAGGGCCGGTCGTCAACCCGGTACTGACCAGCAGTCAGCACGTCCGCGGGCGAGGAGATCCATGGCCGACAGCACCCCGGCCGGCTACCAGCGCGTCGCCGAGGCCTTCCGCGAGCGGATCACCGACGGCACCTGGCCCACCGGCCACCGACTGCCCTCCCGCGCCCAGCTCGGCGCCGAGTTCGGCGAGGGCGAGAACGTGATCCGCAAGGCCCAGGAGACGCTCATCGCCGAAGGCCTCCTCGAGGGCCGCCCCGGCGCCGGGACCTACGTACGCGAACCCCGCCCGCGCCTGCTCATGCGGCGCAGCCCCGCCCCCGGCACCCCGCCGGTACCGCTGGCCCCGGCCGGGATCGCGACCTGGGACGCCCACTCCACCGCCAAGACCCCCGCCCCCGAGAACATCGCCGCCCGCCTGGACATCCGCGAGGGCGCGCTGTGCGTGCGCACCGAGTACGAGTTCCTCGACACCGCGCGCCGGCCGGTGATGACGGCGGTGAGCTGGGAGCCGATGGCGATCACCGGCGGCACCGTGGTGGTGCTGCCCGACGGCGGGCCCTTCGCCGGGGCAAGCGTCGTGGACCGCATGGCCCACCTGGACATCACGGTCGCCCGCGCCTCTGAACGCCCCCGGCCCGTCCAGGTCGACCGCGAGCAGGCGAGCAAGCTGGGCGTCGCGGTGGGCTCGCTAGCGACCTGGATCGAGCGGACCTTCTACGACCGCGAGGACCGCCCGGTGGAGACCGCGGACCTGCTCATCCCCGCGGACCGCTGGGACATCGACTACGACATCACTCTCACCGCGCCGCCGGCCTGAACACCCGCGCGGGCGCCACGTACCGAACTGCTGCGCCACTGGCTGTACCGGTTCCCCGGGCCCGGGGAACCGTCGACCCGCCGCCCCGTACGAGGGCGGCGACTGGGGGAGGAGCCGACCATGCCCGAGGCCGCACGCCGGGACCCGCTCAGCCGCGCGACGGCCGCCCTAGGGTCACCCGCCCTCGGAACCGCGATCGGCATCGTCGGCCTGGCCGTGCCCGTCGTCGGCTGGGCCGTCGACCGGGTCAACCTCAAGGCCCTGCTCGCCGTGCAGGCCCTCCTCATCGTGCTCCTGGCGGCGGGCCACCTGTGGCTGCGAAAAAACTTCATCTCGCTGCGCCGGGCCAATAACCTCGCAGCCATGGACGATGCCGCGTATTACGACCATGTCCGCGCGCAGCTCGAGGCCGAGCTGATATCCGACTACGGCGAGATCGCCGACGGCCACCTGCGGGTCTACGCCTCCGAAGTACCGCGCCTGTCGGCGCTGCTGGTCAAAACCGTCACCGAAGCCCGCTCAGAGCCTCAGCGGATTCTGGCCGCCGACCTGACCACGAACCCCACTCTGCTGACCGGCCGCCGTGAGTACATCGCGGCCAACCGCCGCTTCACCGAGGCCGGCGGCCGCATCGACCGGCTCTTCGTCGTCTACGCCGCCGACCTCGCCAAGGAAGAGTTCGCCCGCACCCTGCTGGACCTCATCGGCCAGCATCGCGACCTCGGTGTCACCTGCGGCCTTGCGGTACGCGACCGGCTGCGCGCCGAGCAGGCCGTCGACTTCGTCGTCTTCGCCCACGCCGCGGCCCTGGTGGAGGAGGAGCAGGGCGACGCCGAGTACAACCGCGGCCGCTCCAGCGTCTTTTTCAAGGGCGTGGGCCGCTGGACCGCGCGCTTCGAGTCCGTCTGGGGCCAAGGCGCCGACTCCGCGCCCCGCGCCCTGCAGTCCTACGAGGCTGTCGCCCGCCCGCAGCTGGACGCCGGGACCTGGGACGCCGAACAGGTCAACGCCACCGTCGCCGCCCTCTGACCCACACCCTCAGACGCACCGAAGGGACCGCAGCCGATCGGCTGCGGTCCCTTCCATCGTTGTCCGCTCGTGCAGCCCCCGTCGCGCGGAGGGCCGACCGGGCCGTTACTTGGCGCTGCGGCCGACCAGCTGGGTGAGGAGCTCGACGATCTGCGCCTGGTTGCGGTCGATCTTGTCGTTCATGGCCTGCACCTCGCCACGCAGGTCGTGGACGTCGTGACGGGCCGCGGTGACCGACTGCTCGACTCCCATCAGGCGGTTGTCGAGGCCGGCGATGTCCCCGCGCAGGATCTGCAGGTTGTTCTCGTAGCGGCGGGTCAGGGCCGCGATCTCACCCTGTGCGAGCTCGTCCTCAGGCATGCCAGTCATCCCTCGTCGTCCGGAGTCAGCCCCCAGTATCCCAGCCCGCCGGACCGCCCGTCCCCCGCGTCAGCACACGAAACATGACCACCCTCCGCACATCTAGTGCACTAGCTGTACTGTGCGTGTCAGTCGGGCGGGGGATGTCCCTGCCCCTGCCCCAGGGGGGACCGTCATGTTCACCGCCTTATCCCTGATCACCGCCGGGATACTCCTGCGCCAGGCCGACCGCCTGCACTTCGCCCGCCACACCCCACACACCGCCCCCGCCCGCCAGCTCCTCGCCCTGCAGCGCGCCCGCGCCAACAACCTCACCCCCACGCTGCTGCTCGCCGGACAGTGGACCCAGATCGCCGGCCTCTGGCTCCTGGCCGCCCATCACCCCGCCCTGGCCGTCGCGGCCGCCTTCGGCGTCGCCGTCCAGCTGCGCCACCTGCAAGAGGCCAGCCACCACGCCGTCCACGGCGTCCTCGCCCGCACCCGGACCGCCAACCACCTCCTGGCCGAGGCCCTCGCCCACCTCCCTCTCGGACTGGCCCCCGTCGCCGTACGCCACCAGCGCCACGTCCGCGACCACCACCCGGCCGCCACCCTCGCCACCGATCCCAACCTCACCGACCTGCACCAGGCAGGCCTACGTCCCGGCGTCAGCCGTATCCGCTTCGCCCTCGCGCTCCTCCACCCGCTCACCCCCGCCGGCGCCGCCGCCACGCTGACCGGCCTCGCCCGCGACCTGCGCGCCCACCCCGCCCGCCAGGCCGCACTCCTCACGGTCCCCGCGGCCGCCTACCTCACGGCCGGATGGACAGGCCTGTTCGCGGGCTGGCTCCTCCCGCGCCTGCTGCTCTACCCGCTCCTTGCCTGGCTCAGCCTGATCGTCGAACACACCTGGTTCGACCCCGAACACCGCACCGGTCCCCAGCCGCACGTCGAAGCCGGACGCTGCCTGCGCCTCTACCCCCGCAACCGCGCTCTCGCCGCTCTCGCGGCCGCCACCTGGCTCCCCTACGGCGACCTCCACCACTACGCCCACTCCGCCCACCCCGGCCTGCGCTGGAACTACCTCCCCGCCCTCGAACGCCACCTCCCCCCACCTCACTTCACGCCCCACGGCCTGGCCCTGGGAGCTCACACCGTGACCGCCCGCCACCACCACGCCCTCAACGCGGTCACCGCCTGCGAGGAACCGGTCAAGGTGTAGGGCGCCCATCACCCCGCGTACGACCGAGGCCCTCGCTGCATCCCGGCGAGGGCCTCGGTCGCGCCTACCAGCCGCAGGCAGTACCCCAGCCTGCAGGGCGCGCACCTAACCGGCCTCGGCTCCGCCTCCGTCAGTTCCGGCGAGAGGACGACCAGCGCGAACCGCAGACCGCCTGCTCACAGTGGCGCGCGAGACGACGACGCCGAGCTGGAGCGTGGCCGCCTCGCGGCGGATACGTTCGGCAACCCGCGCCGCCTCCATGGCCAGGGCCTCCGCCTCGGGGGGCAGGTGCTCCGCAGGAGGCAGCGCGCGGCCGTCGGCGGCGAGCAACAGATCAGCGAGGTCGTGCAGCTGCCGTACGCAGGCCACGTCGTACAAGGTCCCCCAGGACAGCTGCGGCTCGACACCGGCGAGGTGGTTGGCGAAGGCGGCGGCCAGCAGATGGCGGGCCTCGTCGCCGCCGAGCTGGTCGGCGTACGGGTCGCTGAGATAGACACGGACGCAGGGAGCTGCAGGGATCGGCCAGCAGTTCATTGATGTTCGCCTAACTGGTTGGATGATGAGCGCCCCACGCCACCACGACCGTAGGCCACCACCGCGGTTCTGTCCGGGCCGCTATCCCCCGCGGAACTGCTCGCGGGACCAAAGTGCGCCCGCGCGGCGAGAACATCACGCTGGAAGATCTCGCCCCGGTCGGCGGTGAATAGGGGGGCCGAGCAGCCACGGGCGGCGCACTGCGGGAAAGGCATTGTGCGCCTGGTGCCGCTCCGTGTTGGCTTGGGTCACGAGCGTGATCCACGTACTGACGGAAAGACCACGACTTTGAACGACCTGACGGCTCCGCTCTCCCCGGCTCAGAGCCTGCTCCTTCGCACCATGGCGCACCAGTACCTCATGGGAGGGGAGTGGCCCGTCTGGCAGTTCACCGTCGCGACGCTGGATCAGCATGATGTTGATGCCCAGGAGCTGATCCGTTCCCTGCCTCGGGTCGGATCCACCGGCCACGTCGGGCCTTCCTACGGTCTCACCTCCCACCTTGGGCCCCACATCGCCGAGGACGACCGGCCAGCCCTCACGATCGCGGCCGCGTTGCACCTGCCGGAGTTGCGGTCCTACATCGGAGAGCCGTTCCTCCAGGTCCTGGACGTTCTGGTCGGGATGCAGCGCATCGCTGTGGTGTCGACCCAGATGGTCGTCAAGCAGCGCTTCACCCTCGACACCATCCTGGCGAAGCTCCCCGGCCTGCCCGAGAACTTCCAAGTCCGGCTCTACGGGCTCCTGGGCCTGGAGCCCGCGACCTGGAACGGGTCGCGGAGCGTCCCTGCCAGCGGCGCCTGGTCGTGCGAACTCACCCGGGAACTGCGCCACTACCGCTCTGTCACGACCCTCGAGGAGTACGCGCGCACCACCACAGCGCGGGTCACCGCCATGGCCGGGGACCTTACGGCGCCGGCTGCCGTTGCTATCCCAGCGCCCCCGGGGCCCGTACCGGGGCCGTACGTGAGCGAAGGCCTGCTCTTCGACCTGGAGGCCAAGGACACCGCTCTGCGAGTGGACAAGCTCCTGGCCCTTGCCCGCGAACTCAACGACAACCACGCCGGCGGCAACCCCTATGCCTGTCAGATGCTGCTGCGCGCCATCCTCGATCACGTGCCGCCCGTCTTCGGGCAGGCCAAGTTCAGCGGCGTAGTCTCCAACGTGTCCTGGGGCCAGACCGACAAGGCCTACGTCAAGAAGCTCGCGGAGTTCCGTAACCCCGCCGACGACGTCCTGCACCGTCAGATCAGCGCCCAGGCCAGCCGTATCGACATGGACGACCTTCCGCCGCGCTCCTACGTCAACGCGCTGCTCCAGGGAGTGCTCGACCATCTTCCCGCCCCTGATCGGTCGCAGAAGACGGAGAAGTGAGCTCGCGTCCCGAGCACGACCCCGATTTCGGCCGCAGAGTGAGGAGCAGTTGCGGGGACAGGGCGGGCGGCAGGAGCCACAGGCCCAGGACGCCCATGGCCGTGAGCATCGCGGCCAGCAGGAGCGCGGCAATGTCGTGGTGCGGGGAGCCGAACACGCCCGCCATCAGGGACAGGGCGATGGCGAAGACCATCAGGAACCACCAACCCGTGCGCCCCAGTAGATAGGGGCGCTCCTCGGTGCTGTGCCACCAGGACAGGCTGGACATCGTGGTGTAGCTGAACGCGGTGAGCGGTACGACGATCGGCAGCCAGAAGCGCAGATCGTCGCCGGCGGGCAGTTGCCGGCCCCAGCGCTCGCCCATCCGGTAGAGGCACGCCAGGTACAGCGGGGCCGTTGCGAGCACGGCCAGCCACAGCAACGCCCGCAGCGCCCAGTGGTCCAGGCGGGACATCTGCTTCTCCATGCGCGCGACAGTAGTGACCAGCGCCGAGCCGATGTGCCTTCCCAGGGAGCAGGGGGCCCGGGCCGATCAGAGCACCTGGACTCGGAGCCGACCATCAGTGTCCGGGTCCGGCCGCTGTGAGCCTCACACCATGTTTTTGCAGGTGAGGTGGTGAGGCGCGTCGCCTGTCTGCTGTGTGGCAAGACCTGCGGAAGGTGTCCTCTACACACCCGAGAGACAATCCGGAAGGGTTAAATGATAGGGTTAAATCTAGAGGGTAAGTGATGCTAGGGTGAGGCCACGGAGGGAGATTGACATGGCGTCCGAAGAAGAGCTGTTCGCGAACATCGATGCACTGCTGGAGGAGGAGCCGCAGCTCCCGCCCCCGGCAGAGCGCGCCCGGCTGCGCGAGGCCGCCGGAATTACCCAGGCGCGCCTCGCGCAGGCCCTGAAGTCGACGACCCAGACGGTGAAGAACTGGGAGAACGGCCGCTCCGAGCCGAAGCCGCCGCGCCTGGAGGCCTACCAGCGGCTACTGAAGGGGTGGGCGGCGAAGTACCCGGCCCACGGAACGGCCATCGCGACCACCGTGGCCGCGCCGCAGCCTGTCCCGGTGCCTGCCACGACGGCGGGCCCGGCCGCACCCGAGGCCGCCGACACCACCGACCCCGCGCAGGCCTCCACCGCGCCGGAGCGCCCCGCCCGTCCGGCCGGACGCACCGCGACGCCGTCCCGGCGCCCGGCCGCGAAGAAGGCCGCGCCCGCGACCGACCCGCGCTTCCCGCACGGCCCGCTGGCTGTCCTGGACGGCGACGGCTCCGCGTACGCGGTGGGCGGCATCGTGCTGGACTGCCCGGCGACGACCGTGCCGGAGCTGGTGGAGTGGACGCTGCACGAGTCCGGCCTGGGCGCCGCGAAGCTCAACCGGTACGGCAAAGACTCTGACCCACTGATCGTGCTCACCGCGGCCGCCGCCGTGAAGCTGGGGCTGCCCGAGCGCCTGGAAGGCCACGAACAGCGCCGCTCCCTGCGCCTGCCCGAGGACCACCCGGTCGTCAAGCAGGTCGCGAAGGCGAAGTGGCAGCTCACCCAGCGGGGCTTCGGACCGTGGGCGCGGATCTACCGCAAGGCCCAGGGCCGCGACCGCCAGTGCGTGCAGCTGGCGATCCTGTCCTGGGATGCCCTCGACGAGCGCTCCTGGCCCGGCGTCGCCGAGATGGCGCCGGCCGACATCGCCCGCGTCCTCGGGGTGTACGCCCAGCGGGTCATCACCCCGCGCGGCTCCACCGCCGTCTCCGGCCTGGAACTGATGACCGCGCTGCGCCCACCGACCAAGGCCGTGCAGGACCCTCAGACCGGTAACTGGGTCTCCGGCTACAACGCGGGCAGCCTGGGCACCGAGCCGATGGACCCGGCGCCGCCGGAGGCCACCCCGGAGCACCCCGTCGTCGTGAACTCCGGCTGGACCGGCGGTTTCCTCAACGAGGAGGCCTACCAGTGGATCCGCTCGGTGGAGACGCTGTCCGATGAGGAGTGCACCCTGCCGTACGCGGTCGGCCTCGACCTGAACACCGCCTTCCTCGCTGCCGCAGCCCGCCTGGTCGTCGGCCTCTCCGCCCCCGACCACTTCCACGGCCCGAAGTTCAACCCGAAGATCCCCGGCTCCTGGCTGGCCGACCTCTCCCACATCGAGCAGGACCCGCGCCTGCCCAGCCCGTTCACGCCGGACGGCTCCCGGCCGACGGGCCCGGCCTGGTACCAGACGCACACCCTCGCCTACGCCCAGGAGCTCGGGTACGACGTGCACCCGATCGAGGCGTACCTGCGCCGCGAGACCGGCGCGTACCTCGACCCGTGGCACGACCGCCTCAAGACGGCTTACGTCGACACCCTCGCCGACATGGGCGTCACCAAGGACCTGGACGACACGGCGTTCCTCGCCGCGATGGAGCAGCACAAGCAGAACGACCCGGCGCTGGCCGCCGTCTTGTCCGCGATCAAGGCAACGGTGAAGGGCGGTGTCGGCAAGCTCCGTGAACGCCCTCAGGGCAAGCACTACAAGGAGGGCGAGACCTGGCCCGCTCTCTCCCGGCCGACGTGGCGCCCCGACATCCGGGCCGCCGTCATCAGCAAGGCCCGGGTCAACATGCACCGCAAGCTCAGCAACATGGCGCGGATGACCGGGCTCTACCCACTCGCCGTGCTCTCCGACTGCGTCGTCTACCCGAGCCCGGGTGAGAGCCCGCTCGACTTCCTCCCCTACGCCGCCTCGGGCAAGCCGCAGCCGGGCGGGTTCCGCCTCGGGCCCACCCCCGGCCTGGCCAAGCTGGAAGGCGTCCAGCCGATGCTGTGGGCGGTCGACCTGATGGAGAAGGGCCTGAACCCGGCCCGCCACATCAAGGGCGGCGACGCCGTCCTCGAAGACGGCGAGTAGCCCACCCCGGCGCCCGCCCTCCCACTCGTCCTGCCAGTCCGCACCCGAAGGGTTCCAACCATGACCGACCGCAAGCGCCCTCCCCGCTGGGCCCTGCCCACCCAGCCGGCGGGCCACGACCCGATCCTTTTCGCCCAGGCGATGCGCGACATGCGGCTGACCTGGCGCGCCCGGGGCGTCCTTGCCGAGCTCACCGTCGGATACGCCGACGACGATCGCCCCCTGATGCACCAGCTGACCTCGCTCAGCCGCCCCGAGCGGCTGGCCGCCGAGGGCCGGGAAGCGTTCGGCAAGGCCGTCAGCGAACTGCGCGCCCTTCGCTACCTCATCCCGGAGAGCGAGGGCATCGCCGAGCGCCTCGTGGTGAACCTCGACGCCGCCAAGGACGCCCAACCGGTCCCTGACCGCTACTCCTACGAGGACTGAGCCGTGAACGAGATCGAGGACGCGATCCAGCGGGCCGACCGCGAGGCGTTCACCAAGGACCCGCCCAAGACGCTCAAGGGCCAGGTCGGATTCCTGATCAAGCAGTTCGGCAGCGCCAAGGCCGTCGCCCAGGAGCTTGGAGTCACCGCCGACTCCGTCAACCGCTACCGGCGCGGCGCCCGCAAGCACGCCCGCCCCGACATCGCCGCGAAGATCGACGACACGGTCAAGGCCCGCTGGCAGCCGCTGGTGCGCAAGCGCCGCCAGAAGCAGGCCGCCACCTCCGGCGGGATCACGGTGGAGACCCGGGCCCGGTTCGGGTACACCTCCTCCGCCGGATCGACCGACGACGGCCGCTTCCGCCGCCTCACCGTCAAGCTCCCCGCCACGTACGCGCAGCGCCTCTTCGACGCCCGTGACACCGGCGCCAGCGACCAGGAGATGCGCGGAATCATCGCCGAAGGCTTCAAAGAAGTGTATTTCCAGGACGGCGGAAGCCGCGCCATGGGACTGTCGGACGTGGAAATCGGCGACATCGATTACCTCGATCTGGATTACTGACTAGGAGCGAATACATGACCACGGAATTTCCGGCCATCGACCGCGACAAAAGCCCGCTGCTCGACGCCGATCACGACGCCGTCCGGATCGCCGACGCCCTGCGCCGCAGCCCGCACATCACCTTCGTCGCCCCGGCCTCGCCCGGCGACGAGACCGTCGGGTTCCGTGACGCCGACGGCACCGGTTTCGAACTGTCCCTCACCACCGTGGAGCCGAACCCCGACGGTGAGCGGGCGGCCTACGCCTGGGACGCCGTCGCCGCCGCGATCGGCAACCACTGGCACTTCATCCGCGCCGCCCTCGAACAGCCGTCCTTCGGGCCGCTCAACCTCAACACCATCACCGCGCTCACCCGCACCGGCAACGAGTACACCCTCACACTGACCGCCGGTTACCGCCCCGCCGACGACCAGGACCACTCCACCCCGGCCGCTGACGTTGCCTATGTCGCCGACCGGCTCCTCGTCAGCGACCCGAGCGACTCGGAGCGCGCCACGGCCGAACTCCTCAACTACGTGGCCGCCACCTGGGACAAGCAGGACCTCCCTCTGCGCGAGCACGCCCAGGCCGTCGCCCGCGCCCTGCGCACCCGGTAAGGGGGATCTGGCCCATGTCCGCATCCACGGCCACTCGGCGCGCGTACGGTGAGGTGACGACCCGTCGGGAGGACCAGATGAGCGCGCAGCCCGACCACGCCCCCGTCACCACCTACGCCCCCGCGCCCGGGGCGCCGGCCGAACTACTCGCCCAGCTGCGCGCCGACGCGCGCGCCGACTCCTGGGTGCCGGCCTTCGAGCGGCAGTGGGCGGCCGCGCTCGAGGAATCGCGACGCACGTTCTCCCTCGGCGGGCTCTACGAAGTCGTCCGGGAGTGGCAGGGCCGCATCGCCTCCGCCCCGGGCGTCGACGCGTTCGTCGCCTCCGGCTACGACGACAGCGACTTCATCGACATGGTGGAACTCCGCACCAAGCGCCTGTGACCGCACGGCCGTACGAGGTCCGCTTCTCGCTCCCGTCCGCCAAGGTCCTCGACGCCCTGCCCGAGCACGCGCGAGCCACCGTGTGGAACGTCCTGGACGCCGCCGCGGCCGACCCCTTCGGCTTCCAGCCGTTCAACACCGACGACCCCGAGGGCGAGGACGTGCGCCACGCCTTTGTCGGCCAGCTCTCACTCACCTACTGGATCAACAGGCCCCTACACCGCCTGTCCGTCCTCACCATCACCTGGCTCGGATAGCCGCCCGAGCAGGCAGCCGGTCGCGGCATCACAGTCCCAGTACCAGGGTGTTTCCGGTTGTAGCCACTGCCGTTGCCATCGGTAGCCACCCTGGCGGCAACGTGTACCCAGACAGTTGTCACCGGTCACTGCGAGGACGTTCAAGCGCCCAGTTGAGCCTCGCGCCGGCTCTCGCGGCACCACCGCCATTCGGTGGCAACGGGTATCCAGCCGGATATCCACCCGGTGGCAACGCGTATCCACATGGTCGATCACCAGGGGCCGCGCGGACGCTCGGCACCGAGCTGCACCTCGCGCCGGCACTCCGCGCACTCCGGCGGACCCGCCACCTGGCGCGGCCGGTCGCCCTTCGCCCAGCTGAACCCGCACAGTGCCTCGTGCGTGATGCCGCGGAAGGATTTGTCCTTGGTGGCGTGTGAGCCGTAGCTGGGCACCTTCCAGGTGAACGTCGCCTCTCCGTCGTACGGGGCGCCCGTCGGCCAGGTGTAGGCCGGCTCGGTCGTGGTGCAGCGCATCCGCAGATCAGGCCCTGTCCAGTGCTTGCCGTACCGGAGCTCCGAGCTGGCGTCGACCGCGTCCGCGAGGCGCTCGAAGGACAGGTCGAAGTCGTCCATGTGCTTCCACTTTCCCGGCGACTGCTCGCACATCAGCGTGCGGAACATCAGCAGCAGCCGCGCCAGGTCGTGCTGACCGACCCGGACCGTTCTCGTCTCATGGTCGTAGCCGTACGTCGGGTCATGGGCGGGCTTCTTCGACATCGGTCCTCGTTCGCATCACAGCAGCGGTCACCACCCCGCCATAGGGCCCGGCGGTACGGCCGGAGGCTCAACGAGCCGAGGGCCTCGGAGCCACGGCGGTCGCCTGGCCGACCCGCGAGCACCTCACGATTCCGGCCCGGAAACGAACCGGCAGCGACCCATCGGTCACTGGGCCGGAAGGACCAGAGGAGGGAAAACACCCGAAAGAAGGAGCCCACGGTGAAGCCCTGGCCCGGGGCGCAGAGGGGAGGTGTAGAAGCGAGCAAGCCCGGGGAGAACCCAACTGATCTGCAGCAAAGCCGAGTTGACCAAATGGGCGCACTGGCCGAGCAAAGGGTGACGAGATGCCGAAGCAAGGCCGGGCACCATGGAAGACGAAGCCGATCACTTGCCCTGCCTGCGGCACCCGGACGAAGGCGAGCCTGGCCACCGGCCGCCTCTACGAGCACCCCGCACCGGCAGGCCCTGGCACCTGCCCGAAGTCCAGAACCGTCGTGCTGGGCGGCGAGGAGATCCAGGACAGCTACGAGTGCGCCTGCGGCACCTGGGCACGAACCACCCTCAAGAACAAACTCGCCGAACACCACATGCCGGAAGGCGAGCGGTGCCCGCTGTCCGGAGAGCCGATCTCCGCACCGACCCCACGCCCGGCCGGGCAAGGGGTCGTACGGATGGTCGCGGCCCCACCGGCCCACGGGTGGCGGCGCGAGCGCCTCGACAGCAGCGACAGTTCGAACCCCGAGCGCGCCGACAGCAGCGGCAGCTCGAGCGTGTACGCCATCCTTGCTGGCCTGCCCGGACACGGACGGCGGTACTGACCGCCGCCGACGAGGCACTGCGGCGCCGAGCACGCTGCCAGGCTAGGAGGCTCACAGGCCGTTTCCCCAGGTAGACGCGGTGCACTGTGAGGGCTGTAAGGGTGTGAGAGGACGCTGTTGCCCGTGCTCGCGTACGCCCCTGGTGAAGCACGCCGACCCGCACGACGATGGCGTCGTGGGCGAACACGACGAGGACCAGGAACACATCGTCGAACCAGGGCAGCCGCTGCTCACCGCAGCACGTGCCCGGCAGATGACGGCCGGGCTGCGGGAGGCGATGGACGACGTCCGCCGCTCCGTCGCGGTCCTCGCCACCCGGGTGCGCAACGCGCACGCCGTCCGCATCTGGGCGCCCCTCGGGCACGGCAGCTGGGAGGCGTACTGCCGGGCGGAGTTCGACATCAGCCGCGCCCAGGCGTACCGGCTCCTCGAGGTCGCCCGCACGCTCGCCGCGATCCACGGCGCCGTCGCCGCCAGCCCTGGGACGTCTCGCACGCGAGACACTGACCCCAGCGCCGCGGCCGCGCTCGACTACGGGCTGTGTCAGCGGGCCCTGATCGCCGTCTCCGGCCGCACGGACACCGTCGCGGAGCTGAGCTCGCCGACTCGCCGCGCTCGCCCACAGTGGTCTCCAGGCCCTCGACGCCGCCGCGGTGCGCGCTGTGGTCCGCCAGGCCGTCCGCGATGTCCGCACCGCCCCGACACCACCGCCCGCCGATCCGGCGGCAGACCCGGCCGTCGCCGCGCTGCGCCGCGTCGTCGACGACCTCGTCGCCAGCAGCCACGCGATGGGGGAGCTGATGCTCGAAATCGCCCCGGCGTACCTGTCCGACTCCGAGGCCGCCGACATCCTGGTGCTGCTGTGCGAGCAGATCGGGGAGCCGCTCGACCACGGGTTTGCTGCCCGCCGCTACGCCCTGACCGGTGACCGCCGGGCCCTGGCCGGGACGGTGCTGTAGGTGCTGCTGCTCGTGCTCCTGGTGGTGGACCCCGGGTAGCAGTAGGCCCGAGTGCGGGGTGGGCGCAGCATTTGCATGGGCCGGGCGGGACAAGGGTGCTGCACGGGTAGCAAGCCTGGTCCGGCGGGTGCAGCACGGCCAGCTGCTGCGTGCTGCAGCATGAGCCCGCGCTCCCTGCTCCGCAGGCGGACAGTAGAGCCGCGGCACATCCTCGGCTACGCCCGGCGGGAGATCTATGCACAGCTGCTGCATGCCGCCCGGGCTCCGAGGGGCACTGATTGTTCTGCTCTTCCAGAACAAGCCGGTTCACCTGGTGCTACCGGCCGTCCGATCCTTGCGGCGGGCAAGGACGGCGGAGCGGCTGACGTTTGTTCTGCTCTCCCAGAACAAGGCGGTTTAGTTAGTGCTACCGGCTTGATCGTGAACAGGTACGACGAAGGCGCTGCACCCGGGGTGCAGCGCCTTGGTGTCTTCGCGGGGCCGAGAGACCGCTGGAGGACTTGCGAGGGCCCTCCGCGTCAGCCTGTCGCAGCGAGGTTGGCCATCTGGGCGGCGAACCGGGCCCTTCGCTGCGCGGTGAAGCGTTCGGGCTCGGCGGCTCGGATCTCCGGGATCGGCATGGGGTAGGCGACCTTGCCGCCGGTGAGGAGCGGGTGGAGCTGGTAGAGGCCATCTTCAAGGCTCCAGGCCAGCCCGCACTCGCGGAGCTCCTTGAAGCCGCGGTTCACGGTCGGCTTGCTGGCGCCCAGCTCGCGCGCCATCTCGTTCTGGCTGATCGCGGCAGTGCCGGCCTCTGGGTCGCTGAGGTACAGCAGTTCGTCCAGGACCCGGCGGCCGGCGGTGGAGACATCGACCAGCGACAGGAGGCGCAGGACAGCACGGGGAATGGCGACGGGAGCCTCTGTGGGAGGGCTGGGGACGTAAGAGCTGCTCACGGAGCCTCACCACTTCCGATCAGGTCGACGTGTACCGAGGATATGGCGCGCGAGGTCATGCGCTCGCCTTACGAACGGGCCGACGCTGCCGGAGCGTGACGACCGTTTCCTTACGCCGGGCGGACTCCGCGGCCTTCTTCTCCGCCTCCCGCACCTGGCGCCACTCGGTGGGGTAGTCGGCGTGCGGGATGATGCAGGCCGGGCCCTCCGCGCTGTTCCAGAGCGCCTGCCACTTCTCCTGCTCGCCGGAGGTACCGGCCACCGTGAGCCACGGGTTCAGCTGGAGGACACCGCGCTTGGCGGTCCGCATCCAGCCGACGTGCGCGAAGAACTGCGACGCCTCGTTCACCGAGGCCGCCGACAGGTTGCACCGGGCCTGGAGGTCGCGCTGGTTGGTCTTCACGAAGCCGCGGGCGGCGGCGCGGGTCTGGTCGTCGGCGCGGTTGGCGTTCTGCAGCGCCACGAGCTTGCACCAGACCTGGAACCAGGAGCCGGGCATCTTGAGGCTGCCGAGGACGTCCATCAGCAGCCGGGCGTCCAGCACGTAGCCGCTGCACTCCGCACTCGCGGCGAACTCACGGCCCTTGATCTTCTCCACGCCCAGGATCAAGCCGCCCTTGCCGTCCGACCGCGCAACAACTCGCTCGCCGGGGCGGACGATCGGCAGCTGGTCCATCAGCACAGTCCTCCAGAGATGATCAACATTTCAGCCTGAACGGTAGCACTAGGTAAACCGGCTTGTTCTGGAAGGGCAGAACAAACCGTGGCGCGCGGTGACCTGATGACCCGTCAGGTTCGAGGGGTCTTTGTTCTGGAGATCCAGAACACCCGGGAGCCGTTTGTTCTGGATCTCCAGAACAAACGGTTTCGCATCACCGCAGGTCAGAACCATTTTCAGCGCGGAACGCTCTTATGTGTCACTAGAGACCGGCCGCCACCTGAACCCCCACAGCCACGCTGCGCACCGCGCGGCACAAGCAGCTTTCGGCGACGGGCGTGTCGCCCTCGACAACGACCGGTTCGAGGGGGCCGGCGCCTGTGGCTGAGCTCGCTTCGCGTGCGGCACCATGGTCCGGTGCGGGCTCGGGACAACAGCAGCGGCTCTGAGTATCGGGCGGCACCGACCGTGACGCTCAAAACGCTGCAGGCGTGGCCAGTGTTGCTGATGAGCTCCGCCGTACGGCCTGGCGGCCGGACGGCTCATGTACCTCCGCACGCCGAATTCCGGCATTCGCATATCGGGCTTCCGTCCTGTGGCTGAGGTTATTCCAGTCCGCATGAATCGAATTGATCAGGTAAGTTTATGGCCGGGGCTGATGCTGACGCGCCTGGAGCCCAAACGCTACACAGCTAGCACCAGTGATGCATCATACAAGCCACACCTTCCCACTCTCGGGTGATACCTGATGGAATCCGCCACACAGCAAGGGGTCGGCATGTATGATGGCAGGGTATTAGTGAACGTGAACGGCCGGTTTCGAGGCTGGGGGAGTGGTTCGGGTGGAGCGCAGCGGAGCCCGTCACTACAGTGAGGCCGACACCCGATCGAGCCGACAGTCCGTCACCCTTGTTGCAGGGATGGTGGCTGAGAACCCCAAGCCCTACACAGTCCTGCACCCGATGCACCTCCCCTCGTAGTCAGTCTGGGTGATCGCGCTTGCGCGGTCGCCTCCAATTCGCGCTTGCGCGAATTGCATTCCGTCAGGAATTCCGTTTACGGAATTCCATTCCCGCGCTTGCGCGGGAATCCGAATTGCGCTTGCGCAATTCGCTCTCTATGCTCCGGCTTGCCGGAGCATGTCCCGCGGAGCGGGACATGCTCCG